>NZ_JAKFCQ010000031.1:0-84917 GCF_036676585.1 Robertmurraya sp. | reverse complement strand
ACATTCACCACCCATCATCACATTCATACACTGTACGTGAAGTGGATGCCCTTCATCCATTTAAAGCTAAAGAGAGAAGAAGTAGGCTTACAATTTAAAGAGAATGAGGATGATGTGAAGTGACAAGGAAAATCCCCGCAGGTTACAAATCAAAGCTCGATTTACTTCAAACGGAACAAGCGATAAAAAAGGTGAAGGATTATTTTGAAAGTAATTTGGCTGAAGAATTGAATCTGATTCGCGTATCGGCACCGATCCTTGTAAAGGAAGGGAACGGCATTAACGATAATTTGAATGGTGTGGAAAGAATGGTTTCCTTTGATGCTCTTGATATAGAAGATACACAAATCCAAGTGGTCCAATCATTGGCCAAGTGGAAACGACTGGCTCTGGCGAAGTATGGAATTGGCTTGGGCAAGGGATTGTATACTGATATGAATGCCATTCGCCGCGACGAAATACTCAGCAATCTTCATTCCCTGTATGTGGACCAATGGGATTGGGAAAAAGTCATTACAAAAGAACAACGCAATGTCCAAACCTTGCAAGCGGAGGTTCGAAAAATTTATAATGTGCTTCGATCTACAGAGATTTACCTTAATGACTTTTTCCCAGAACTAACACCATCACTTCCGATGAATATTCATTTTGTCACTACACAGGAACTCGAAGATCAATATCCAGAGTTAACACCAAAGCAAAGAGAAGATATAGTTGCAAAGGAATACGGTGCCGTGTTTATCTCTCAAATTGGCGGTGAGTTGAAGTCAGGCAGCAAACACGATGGCCGCTCACCAGATTATGACGATTGGACGTTGAATGGAGATATAGTCCTTTGGAATCCTATTCTTGAAATGGCTTTTGAAGTGTCTTCTATGGGGATACGAGTAGATGAAGAAGCCTTGAAACAGCAGTTAAAACTAGCGGGTGCTGAAGATCGTGCACAGTTAGAATTTCACCAAGCCATTTTAAATAAGGAAGTTCCTTACACCATTGGTGGAGGAATCGGCCAATCAAGATTATGTATGTTTTTCCTGCAAAAAGCACATATTGGTGAGGTTCAAGTGTCCATATGGAATGAAGAGATTTTACAATCTTGCAGAGACGCAAATATTCAACTGCTGTAGCTGTCGAAGTCCCAATAAGCGTGCCCTTATTGGGACTGTTTTTATGCCGTTTTGGCCCTTTTCTAAACTCGAGTCATTATAATCGTGACAAGAGCCAGCTCCTTCAGACACTGTAATTTTGGGTAGGGTGTATTGTACAAACAAAAGCTAAAAAGAGGAGGTGACTCAATGGAGAGCCATGAAATTATAGATTTAAGAGAACTGAATGCCTTTAAGGTGGCATGCTTAGCGGAGGCGTAACAGGTACAATGAGGGAAGAAGAATTAAAAAAGCTGATTGAACAGGCAGATCTTGCTGTTTACCGAGCGAAAGAAATAGGACGAAATCAAGTTGGGACGATGAATTAGGTCACTCTCTAAAAACTAGAATGGTAGAAATCTATTTTTAAGTTGTTACAAACTGGACGAATGATTTGTAATTGGCGAAAATAAGTTAAAGAAGTATTTCATTATCCAACAGTGAGATAGTAAGTACATAAAAAGAAAAAGAGCTGATACAATGAGTGTTATTTTAGCTTTACTTGCCGCTTTATTCGCAGCACTAACCGCTATTTTAGCAAAAATCGGAATTGAAAATGTGAATTCTAACCTAGCGACGGCTGTACGAACTGTTGTGGTATTAATCATGGCTTTTCTCATGGTTGTTATCACTAAGCAAATAGATGCCTTGTTTGAGGTTTCGAGAGAAGCACTGTTTTACCTCGTTCTGTCTGGGTTAACAACAGGACTTTCCTGGCTTTGCTTTTTCAAAGCGATACAAATCGGGGATGTATCGAAGGTCGTTCCCATTGATAAAGCAAGTGTTGTTTTAACGATTATTCTTTCGTTTATTGTTCTTCAGGAGCCAGCGACTACCCTTGTCGTAGCTGGAGGAGTAATTATCTCTGTTGGAACCTTCGTATTAATTGGAAGAAATAAAGAAAAGAAAAAAGTTCGAGTTGGTCAATCGTATATTTGGTTGGCGGTACTCTCAGCCATCTTTGCGTCTTTAACAAACATTTTAGCAAAGATCGGAATCGAAGATGTGGACTCAAACGTAGCCACCTTTATCCGAACCGTAGTTATCATCCTGTTTGCATGGGGCATCGTCTTTTTTCAAAAGACTGGCAAGGAGTTAAAAACCATTTCGAAACGATCGTACATATTTTTGATTTTATCTGGTGCCGCTACCGGACTTTCATGGCTATGTTACTTTGCAGCGCTCGCCTTCGGGAAGGTGAGTGTGGTCACACCGATTGATAAGTTCAGTGTCGTTATTACGATGGTGCTAAGTTTTATTATTTTGAAGGAGAAGCCGTCGAAAAATACGATTGCTGGAGCGGTATTGATAACGATTGGTACTGTTCTATTAATTTTGTAAGGCATTCGTTTGAATGTCTTTTTATTTTTTGTAAATTCAGTGAAAGGTGATTGACTTAAGGTTTAGAAGGTGGTATTTTTATTTTATCAAATAAAGTTCTCAATAAAGAACTTATAGGTGTTTCTTTTAGAAAAATTAGAAAGTGAATTTTTTTTGCAATAGATGTTCTTTAATGAGAACGGTGTGATATACATAAATACATATTGTCAGTAATTCAGGAGGAAATATGAGCGCAATTGCTGGAATCTTAAACCTTAACGGTGAACCCGTCTCAATTGAACAAAGCACTGGCATGATGAAAGCTCTAGAAAAATTTCCTGCCAACGACATACAAACCTGGCACAAAGATAATCTGTTCCTAGGCTGCCATGCTCAATGGATCACACCAGAATCCATTGGCGAACAGCTACCATTCTATGACTATGAAAGACGTCTGGCCATCACGGCAGATGCGATTATCGACAATAGGGAGGAGCTTTATCAGCTTTTACAGATTGATAGAGAAGATCGGAAGAAGATTACAGACAGTCAGCTGATTCTCCTTGCCTATCATAAATGGGGAGAGGAGTCGCCAAAATTCTTAGTTGGGGACTTTACCTATGTGATTTGGGATGAGAAAGAGCAGAAATTGTTTGGGGCTCGAGATTTTTCGGGTAGTCGGACGCTTTATTATTTTAGAAATGCATCAACATTTGTTTTTGCAACAACAATAGAGCCAATATTTACTACTCCTAGATTACAGAAGCAAGTCGATGATCTATGGCTTGCAGAATTTTTAGCAGTTCCAGATATGAATGATACTGTAGATACTTCTATTACAGCTTATAAAAACATTAAGCAATTATCTCCCTCACATACAATAAGTATTCGTAATAATGAAGTAAAGATTGAGAGATACAAAGTAATTAATTGTGATCATAAAACGAAATTTAATACAGATAGTGAATATATTGAAGCTTTTCGAGATGTGTTTAAAACTTCAGTAAACAATAGATTACGAACACACTTAGGTGTAGGAGCTCATCTAAGTGGAGGGTTAGATTCTGGAGCGGTAGTTAGTTTTGCTTCAAGGTCTCTAAAGGAACAAAAGAAGGGTTTACATACTTTTAGTTATATTCCCCCAAAAGATTTTGTTGATTGGACCTCAAATTCTTTTGCTGCAAATGAGAGTCCCTATATAAAGTCCACAGTTAATTTTGTTGGGAATATAGAAGATCACTACCTGGATTTTGAAGGTGAGAGCCCTATAAGTGAAATAGACAAAACTCTTTCTATTAATGAGATGCCTTTTAAATTTTATGGAAATGCCATTTGGATTAGGGGAATTTTTGAAGAAGCAAGAAAGAATAATATAGGGGTTCTATTAAATGGAGGTAGAGGTAATTTAAGTATCTCCTGGGGCCCAGGACTTAGTTATTATGCGGACCTTTTAAAAAAAATGCACTGGTTACGTTTGTTTAATGAATTGAACTTATATAGCAAAACTATGCAGGGAAGTAGGTATAGACTGCTTCCGGAGATTGGTAAAATTGCTTTTCCTACTGTTGGAAATATTATTCATAGAAACCAAGTTATTGAGTTTCCAGATTTAATAAATTCTAGTTTCGCTAATCAAACAAAAATATACGATAAAATTGCCCAATATGGAGTTGAAAGAATTAAAAAGCCATATAGCTTTAATATAAGTAATAGTAGAAGAAAGCACTTTGAAGAGGTATTCCCTTGGAATGCAACTGGTACAATTGGTACCAAGTTGTCACTATATAATTCATTATGGAAAAGGGACCCAACGAACGATATAAGGGTAATAAATTTCTGCTTGTCAATACCTGATGATCAGTTCATGAAGAACGGGTTTAATAGAGCTTTAATCCGAAGAGCAACACAAGGATATCTACCAGATAATGTTAGATTAAATCAAAAGGTTAGGGGAATACAAGCAGCAGATAGTATACATAGGATGAAACACGAATGGGATGCATTCATTTCAGAGTTAGAGTTGGTTATTTCCGATAGTCTAGTGAAAGAAATTACTAACATCTCTTTGTTAAAAAAAGCCTTAGAAGTTTTAAAAGAAGGTCCTAAACCTAGTCTGATTTTTGATTTAAACTTTACGATTTTGTTTAGAACACTAATAGTTTATAGGTTTATTAAAAAGATAATTTGAAAGGAGGTGATTATATTGGTTAAAAAGGAATGGCAACAACCATCTTTAGAGGTGCTTGATATTAAGGAAACAATGGCTTCTGGAGCGTGGGGTTCATTTGATGAAGGTTACAACGAAAACCTACCGCATGACGGGCAAACTGGCTACCACCACGTGTCTTAATACTTATTTATCAAGAATTCCAATACCCTTATACATGCAATTTTGTATAAGGGTTTTGAAATTAAATGAAAACTTGGAGTGAAATTAGTGATATCTACAGTGGGAAGAACTATGAATTATATAGCATTTGGCTTAAAAATTAGAAGCAATATCAAATTCCAAGAACTCTTTGAAAATACGATATCTAATGATCATGACATTGATGCTGCGGATGTAATGATTTTAAAAACTAATTCACAAGAGCAACCACTACTTACAAAAAACTGGTTATTTGAAGAAAACAGAGTTTTATTTAAGATAGAAAATATAGCAATTTTTGAAATAGAGGAAGGTAATAAGATTACGGTATACCCACTAGATGATTATAATGAAAGAATTGTAAAGTTATATATACTAGGAACATGTGTGGGAGTTCTACTTTTTCAAAGGAATATTCTCCCCTTACATGGTAGTGCTATTGCTATTGATGGAAAAGCGTATTTGTTTATTGGTGAACAAGGTGCTGGAAAGTCAACACTTGCAGCTACTTTCATCAAAAATGGTTATCAACTCATTTCAGATGATGTTATTCCTATTTCTATAAATGATGAACTAGTGCCTATGGTAATCCCCGCATATCCTCAGCAAAAGCTATGGGATGATGCTTTAAGTAATATAGGTAAAAAACCTGCAGATTTTCAATCTATTTATGGGAGAGAAAAAAAGTACTGTGTACCAGTTGTAGATAAATTTTGTTATGATCCTATGCCTCTTGGGGGGATATTTGAACTAAGGAAGACTGATAAAGAGCAACTTACAATAGATTCAATAAATGGTCTACAATGCTTAAACATATTAAGTATGCACACTTATCGCAACCAACTATTGAATAAAATGGGTTTAACAAACTGGCATTTTAGATGTATAACGCGGTTAGTAAACAATATCTCAGTATTACAAATTAAACGTCCTGAAGGGATTTTTACAGCAGAATTAATTAAATCAGAGGTTATTTCTACCATACTTAAAGAAAAGGAGATTTATCATGAGTGCTAGCATTAGTATCAATGATATTTTCAAGCAAAGTGAAGGGAATATCGTAAGTAATATGGGTCAAGAAAAGGTTATGCTAAATGTTGAAAAAGGAAAGTATTATAACCTTGGTGAGTTGGGCGGATTAATTTGGGAGTACATAGAGAGTCCGATGAGTGTAAAAGATTTATGTGAAAACCTAATGAAAGAGTATAACGTTGAAAAGGAAATTTGTGAAGAGCAAACACTTATTTTTTTAAACCATCTTTATACTGAAGGCCTAATTGAGAAACAACAGTTAATTGAACTACCATGAGGATTTTAAGAATGATCAAACTGTTTATATTAATGAACAGTAAAACTAAGAAAATTCTATTAGAAGCATTTCTTTTTTTAGCATGGGCAAGAATTATGAAAAGGAAGCCTTTTGGTGAGCTAGTACCTATACTCGGTCTTGAAGTGGATGAAACACCATCTGATATTCAGGAGTCAGAGAAGGATATTAGAGAAATATCAATAGCAATTCAGTTGGCAAGTAAGTATACATTTTGGGAGAGTATGTGTCTAGTTAGGGCGTTAGCAGGATTAAAGATGCTTGAGAGACGCAAGTTAGAAAGTACTCTATATCTAGGGACTTCAAAGGATAAGAATGGAAAACTAATTGCGCATGCTTGGTTGAGATGTGGAAGGATTTATATTAGTGGGCAGGAAACAATGAATGATTTTACAGTAGTTGGTAAATTTGCAAAAAAAATAAGATGTTTTGAAGGAGCCAATTAGTGAATAATTCAATCTTAAACATAAAAGGAGTTTCCGAGGAGTTATTACTAATAACAAATATAATTAATAGTAAAGCTCTTATTGATAACGAAGTTAAGGATTCTGTTGATTGGAATATATTTGTTGAACTTATCCTTCATCATAGATTACATCCATATATTTATCCAATATTAGAGAAGTATGATGGAGAAAAATTACCACCCCATATAAAAAGTAGACTGAAAAATTACTATGTGTACAACACATTCCAAATGTTACACCTATCAGGTGAGATGGATAAGTTGGCTAAAATCTTTATGAAAAATGACATTAAGTCAATCTTTCTAAAAGGACCGTTTCTTGGAAGTTTTATTTATGGTGATGTTAATCTTCGTACATCCAGTGATTTAGATATTCTCATATCTATAGATGAGTTAGAGAAGGTTGAGAGTTTGATAGTTAGTTTAGGTTTTGAAAAGGATGATTATATAAAGACGGTATTAAACGACTGGAAATGGAGACACCATCATTTTACCTTTATAAACCCAAATACAAACGTTAAACTTGAAATTCATTGGAGGTTAAATCCTGGACCAGCAAAGGAACCTACTTTCAAAGAACTGTGGGAAAGAAGGAAAAAGTGCCAAATATCTTCAAACTATGCTTTTCAATTAGGTGAGGAAGATATGTTTTTATTTTTAGTTACTCATGGTGCTAGACACGGGTGGTCAAGACTTAGATGGTTACTCGATATTCATTATTTAACTTCAAAAAATATCAATTGGGATGCTTCAATAGCTTACTTAAACAGGTATAAGTTAGTTCACCTAGCTGGGCAGGCACTAATTTTATCTAAGAACCTATTTAATACGAAAACTACCAATGAGCTTAGTTTGTTAATATCTGATGAAAAATCAAATAAACTAGCACAAGCAGCCATGTTTTATATAGAGAGAATGGTCAATTTACACTCTGATCCGTTACCACTAGAGATATCCAATTATCATAAAAAACACCTATTTGATTTAATGTCTCCTAGTCAAAAGTTTTTAACTTTACTAAGTCACTTACATCCTTATCCTATAGATGTTGAGACACTTCCATTACCAAAACAACTACATATTCTATACTTTCCGCTACGACCTCTATTATGGGCCTTAAGGAAAAAGAGTCTTAGTTGATTAAAGGAGCATTAAGATGAAAAGAATATTATATTTCACCAAAAAGATTCATCTATTTGCTGGAACAAAGTTATATTGGAACCTTATAGGTATGACATTGATTAGCTTAACAGAAGGGGTTGGGATATTTTTATTGATTCCCTTTTTAAGTGTATCGGGGCTTATGGA
Organism: Robertmurraya sp.; assembly: GCF_036676585.1. Classification (NCBI taxonomy): domain Bacteria; kingdom Bacillati; phylum Bacillota; class Bacilli; order Caryophanales; family Bacillaceae; genus Robertmurraya; species Robertmurraya sp. The sequence continues at coordinate 76,983 of NZ_JAKFCQ010000031.1, read as the reverse complement.
GTTAAATATGAAAGAAGAGTATCCCTTTAACTTGGTCAATGATCTCTTTGCTCATTTTCCTAATAGCCTTGGATTACCAATCATTCTAGGAACTTATATTCTAATATTAGTTAGTCATGCGTACTTTCAAAGAAAACAGATGCTATTAAGTGGAAAGATTCAACAAGGGTTTATTAGGCATCTCAGACAAGAAACGCACGAGGGAGTATTAAATGCAAACTGGGAGTTTTTCTTAGGGTCTAGAAAGTCAGATATAATAAATTCACTAACTACTGAATTATCCCGTGTTGCAGGTGGGACTCAAATGTTTTTACAATTTTTATCTTCTATCGTTTTTACATTGATCCAAATTAGTATTGCATTATTTTTGTCGGTTAAATTAACACTATCTATCTTATTACTAGGATTCATCCTTCTTTTATTTTCAAAGAAATTTCTGAGAAAAAATAGCAAACTAGGGGTTCAAACAGTAGAGTTATCAAAAACTTATTTAGGAAGTGTAAGTGACCAATTAAATGGAATTAAAGATATTAAGAGTAACAACTTAGAAATCAACCATACGAAATGGATTCATTCCATAAGTATGGATATTGAGAGTAACGTATTAGAATTACTTAGACTAAGAACAAACACTCAGTTTATTTTTAAGGTCTTTTCTGCTTTTATGATTGCAATTTTTGCTTATTTTTCAATTAATATGTTTCAGGCAGATTCAACTCATTTAATGTTAATCTTATTAATTTTTTCTCGATTATGGCCACGAATTACATCCATTCAGTTTAATTTAGAACAATTTAATACATTAATTCCATCTTTCGAAAATCTAATTAAGTTAAAAGAGGAAAGCACTGCTGCGGCAGAACTAATAGATGGTAATGAGACTGAAATAAAGAATATTGAAATAAAGAAAGAGATAAAATGCAATAATATTTTTTTTAGGTATGATCGAAGTAAAAACGTATACGCATTAAAGAGCATTAATCTTTCTATAAAGGCAAATCATACGACTGCTATTGTCGGACCATCTGGAGCAGGTAAGAGTACACTTGTTGATTTAGTAATGGGGCTTAATAAGCCAGAAACTGGGGAAATCTTAATTGATGGAGTACCTATTTCAAGGAATAAAATCTTCTCACTTAGAAAATCCATGGGGTATGTTCCACAAGACCCATTTCTTTTTAATGGATCAATAAGATCAAACCTTTTGATGGTTAAACCAAATGCATCAGAGGAAGAACTTTGGGAAGCTTTAGAATTTTCCTCAGCTGCCGATTTTGTTAAAGAATTACCTAAGGGGATTGACACTATTATTGGAGATAGAGGAATAAGGTTATCAGGAGGGGAAAGACAAAGAATAGTCTTGGCCCGCGCTATCCTTAGGAAGCCAACTATTTTAGTTTTAGATGAAGCAACAAGTGCATTAGACTCAGAAAATGAATGGAAAATACAAAAGACTCTTGAGAAACTTAGAGGGAAAATGACTATTATCATTATAGCTCACCGTTTATCAACAATAAAAAATGCAGATCAAGTCATTGTACTCGACCAAGGGCAAATTATTCAAATTGGAGAATATAATCAATTAGCCGGAGATAGAAAAGGTATGTTTAGTCATTTACTTGGAAAACAACTTGAAGCAACCCTTTAATATTTACACTTTCTTAAAGAAATTTAAATTAGAATTATGTTGACTTGTTCTCTTTAAAGAACTAATATATTTATTATAAAGAATATTAGTTCAAAAAAGAAGATTCCACACAGGAAATCTATTTTTTTGTAGCAGTTGTTCTTTATTTAGAACTATACAATACAAAGAGAACAAGGTGGTATGTATGGGGCGTTTTCAAAATGATCGACGCATGGCAAAGGAAATAAATTTAAAAGAGATACTCGGAGTTTTAAAGAAACGTGCTTGGATCGGAATAACCATCACTATACTAGCAGCACTGTTTGGTTATTTTTACAGTTCAATTAATCAAACAACGCTGTTATATAGTTCATCTACAAATATTATTATTAATGCTGATGGAGGACAACGAAAGACACTTGAAGTAATCATTAAGGACAAAACGGTATTAGAGAAGGTAATTACTCAACTTGGTATTGAAAGAACACCAGAATCTTTAGCTCAAAGTATACAAGTTGGAAGTATTGATGAGACTCAAGTGGTAAAAATCAGTGTAATTGATGTAAACCCTGTACTAGCAGCAGAAATTGCCAATACAACTGCTAGTGTCTTTATTCAAGAGATTCCTAATATTATGGATTTTGATGATGTTAGAGTACTCTCGGATGCACAGGTAAATCCAATCCCTATTAATGAGAGTAATGAAAATAAGATATTGGGGGCTGCTATTATCGGAGGAATTGTCATAGGGATTGGCTTAATATTCTTAGTTGACTCGCTTGATGAATCCATTCGCTCAGAGCAGGAGGTTGAGGAACTTCTAGAAGTCCCTATTTTAGGAAGTGTGTCCATAATGTCCAAAAAGAATATTAACAAAACCAAAAAGATAAACGTGAATAATCGAGGTGATTCTATTGGTATTTAGTAGACGTAAACAATTAACTAAGATTAAGAAAAGGAACTTAATTACCTACTCAAATCCTGAATCAATCATTTCTGAACAGTTTCGAACAATAAGAACGAATATTCACTTCCTAAATGAAGATGAGAAAAACAATTTGCTTGTGGTTAGCTCTCCAGGGCAATCTGAAGGAAAATCAACCATTATTGCTAATACAGCTATTTCCATTGCTCAACAAAAAGAAAAAGTCTTGCTTATTGATGGAAACCTTAGAAATCCAACTATTCACCAACTATTTAAAGTAACTAATGAAGTTGGATTGACAGATGTCTTAAGTGAGAAAACACCTCTTTGTGAAGCAATTACAAAATGTAATATCAATAATCTTGATTTATTAACAAGTGGACCTATCCCATTGGATCCTGCAGAGCTACTTGAATCAGAGAAAATGAAAGAATTGTTATCACATATAAAACCACTCTATGACCTTATTTTGGTTGATTCACCATCAGTACTTGAGGTAACAGACACCAAGGTACTAGCAAACTTGTGTGACGGAGTCATTCTAGTTGTACAAAAAGAAAAAACCAAATTGGAGGCAGCTCAAGAATCTAAGAAGGTTTTAGAATTTGCGAAGGCTCCTTTAGTAGGAGTAATTGTAAACCAAGTAAGCTAGTCTTTTTTTTTTGAATATTTCGTTCTCAATTAAGAAATTGTTGTTCACAATAAAACAAATGAAAGGTGATGTCTCCTTACCTATATCAATGGAGGCACTCGGTTATGCTGTGGGTGGAAAACCTTAGACGCGAGTCGTCGATAGTGTGATGTGAGGTGGGGTTAGATGCCCTGTTTTATTATTAAAAAACTTAACTATACGCTTTTACACAGAAAAACGTATAGTTAAGTTTTTTATTTTATTCCTAAGGAGTTCGATCAGTGTTGGGTAATATTGATAAGTTTCCGAAGTCACTTAAAAAGACGGTGAGGTACATAAAACAAGAAGCAACACGTGAGCAGCTAGAAGAAATTAGAAAGATCATTGACTATGCCATTCAACGAAGAAGTGTGACATTAGATTAAAAAGTAAGACGAATAGGGGGGATAGAAATTGTCTTATAAGAAGCGATTGTCATTATTTATATTAATTGATTCCTTCATTGTATTAACAGCCATCTTCTTTGGGTTCTTCCTTACAAATGCAAGTACTGGTGTCATCACATCTCCAATTGTATTAAGCTCATTAGCTATCGTGCTTAGTCATCATGTCTATTCATTGCTTTTACATGTTTATAAAAAGGCATGGGAATATGCAAGTGTAGGAGAAATGATCATCATATGTAAAGTCGTGACGTTGTCTATACTTACAGCAGCACTTACTCAACAGATTATGCTTGGTGAAATCTTCTTCCGACTTTTGGCCGTAACATGGCTTCTACATATGTCTATGATTGGAGGATCAAGATTCTGTTGGAGAATTTATCGTGATAATTATTTACAATCCACTGAGGAAAAAATGCGAACTTTAATTATAGGAGCAGGTTCTGCTGGAACAATGGTGGCAAGACAATTACTAAGAAGTAGTGATTCAGTATTACAACCAGTTGCATTTATTGATGATGATCTCAACAAACATCAATTGGACATCCTCGGGATTCCAGTAGTCGGGAGCATCGATCAAATAACTAAAACAGTCGATTCACTAGGTATAGATAATATCATTATTGCCATTCCTTCTTTAGGAAGAAAAGACTTGAACACCATTTTTCAAGAATGTGCGAAAACAAAGGCGAAAACACAAATCCTTCCAATGTTAGAGGACATTGTGACGGGTAGAGTGTCTGTTAGTGGTATTCGGGATGTTGAGGTAGAGGACTTACTAGGGCGTAGTCCTGTCGTTCTTGATATGGATCGAATCTCGGAATATGTTACGGATCGGGTCGTACTAGTAACTGGAGCGGGCGGTTCCATTGGATCAGAACTGTGCAGACAGATATCCTTGTTCTCACCAAAGAAACTTGTGTTACTCGGTCACGGTGAAAATAGTATTTATTCCATTGAGCAAGAGCTTAAAGAGAAGTTTGGGAACCTCCCAATTGAGTATGTTACGGAAATTGCTGACTTACAGGATGCAAAGAAAATGATGAATGTGATGGGAACTCACCATCCTGCAGTAGTCTATCACGCAGCAGCTCATAAGCATGTTCCGTTAATGGAGCGAAATCCAGAGGAAGCAGTCAAAAATAATATTATTGGTACAAGAAATGTGGCGGAAGCAGCTAGCTGGCATGGGGTTGAAACCTTTGTCATGGTTTCAACAGATAAGGCTGTGAATCCAACGAGTGTGATGGGAGCAACGAAAAGACTTGCAGAGATGATTGTTCAAAACATGGATCAAAAAAGTAAGACGAAATTTGTTGCTGTTCGTTTTGGAAATGTACTGGGAAGCCGTGGCAGTGTCATACCATTATTTAAAAAACAGATAGCCAAAGGTGGACCAGTTACGGTCACACATCCGGATATGATTCGATATTTTATGACCATTCCAGAAGCCTCTCGACTAGTCATTCAAGCAGGTGCACTAGCGCGTGGTGGAGAGATCTTCGTATTAGATATGGGAGAACCCGTAAAAATTGTAGACTTGGCCAAGAATTTAATCAAGCTATCAGGCTATACAATAGAAGAAATAGGAATTGAATTTACAGGAATCCGCCCTGGTGAGAAGTTGTTTGAAGAGCTCTTAAAGGACGATGAAGTACAGGAAAAACAAGTATTTCCGAATATATATATAGGAAAGCCGGCTAAGCTTTATCTCGAGGATATTGATAAGATTGTTCAAACTTTCCACACGATGGAGAAAGAAACGTTAAAAGAAGTGTTAATTAACCTAGCGAACAATAAGGTGAAGAGAAAGAAAGCTACTGTTGTATCTATTTCAGGATAAGAAAGGGGAAACAAATGAAAAAAGTAAAAAAGGCAATCATTCCAGCAGCAGGATTAGGAACTCGATTCCTTCCAGCAACCAAAGCAATGCCAAAGGAAATGCTACCAATCGTTGATAAGCCAACTATTCAATATATTATTGAAGAAGCGGTTGCTTCTGGAATCGAAGACATCATCATTGTAACAGGTAAAGGAAAACGTGCCATTGAGGATCACTTTGATAACTCTTTTGAACTAGAACAAAATTTAATTGAAAAAGGAAAGTTTGAGTTACTAAGTGAGGTGCAAAAATCCTCACAAATGGCAGATATCCATTATATCCGTCAAAAGGAGCCAAAGGGATTAGGTCACGCTATTTGGTGTGCGAGAAAATTCATTGGAAATGAACCATTCGCTGTTCTTCTTGGAGACGATATCGTTCAAGCAGAAAAGCCATGTTTAAAACAATTAATCGATCAATACGAAAGATATCAGGCTTCCGTTCTAGGAGTACAAAAAATTCCAATGGAAGAAGTATCGCGCTATGGTATTGTTAACGGCAATGAAATTGGTGAAAGATTCTTTAGTGTGAATAGCCTAGTAGAGAAGCCTAAGATGGAGGAGGCTCCTTCAAATCTAGCTATTATGGGTCGATACATCTTAAATCCTAGAATTTTTGATATTTTAGGAGACCAAGGACCTGGAGCAGGTGGAGAAATTCAGTTGACAGATGCCATCGCAGGGCTAAATCGATATGAGGCAGTTTATGCTTATGATTTTGAAGGAACTCGCCATGATGTAGGAGAAAAGATGGGCTTTATTCAAACTACGATTGAATTTGCCCTTCAAAAAGAAGAGCTACGTTCCGACCTATTAAACTATCTATCAGCTGTGCTGGATAGACAACTAATAAAGTAGGTGTCCTATGAAAAGAAAAGTGTTGTTCTGTGCGACTGTTGACTATCATTTCAGCGCATTCCACCTACCCTATTTAAAGTGGTTCAAGGAACAAGGGTGGGATGTTCATGTAGCTGCATCTGGAACAATCGAACTACCATTTGTAGATAAAAAGTTCAATCTCCCGATACAACGGTCACCTTTTCATAGAAAAAACATAGCTGCGTATAACCAACTAAAAGAGGTTATAGATCGAAATGGGTATCAACTCATACACTGTCATACACCAATGGGAGGAGTGCTTGCTAGACTAGCAGCTCGTTCCGCAAGACAGAAAGGGACAAAAGTGATTTACACCGCACATGGGTTTCATTTTTGTAAGGGAGCACCCATTCCTAACTGGATGGTCTACTACCCTATTGAGAGAATATTATCTTACTTAACGGACTGTTTAATTACGATTAATGAAGAAGATTATAACTTAGCCACCTCCCATCAGTTCAAAGCAAAGCTAATTGAACATGTACATGGGGTGGGGGTGGATACAGAACGGTATACACCAGTATCCAACTTTCATAAAGAAGTGTTAAGGGCAGAGCATCGTTATGATAACGATGCTTTTTTAATGTTTTACGCGGCGGAGTTTAATACAAATAAGAATCAGCAGCTTCTAATTCATGCACTTGCTCATGTTAAGGAGCAGATCCCTAAAGCGAGATTACTGTTAGCGGGAGAAGGACCTCTGCTCGAGCAAAGCAAACAGCTAGCAGAAAAGCTAAATGTTCTATGTATGATAGATTTTTTAGGATACCGTAGGGATATCGAATCTTTATTAAAAATGAGTGATATTGTCGTTGCGTCTAGCAAAAGAGAGGGACTTCCTGTGAATATCATGGAAGCAATGGCATGTGGATTACCAGTTATAGCTAGTGTTAATAGGGGACATATAGAGTTAGTAAGTGATGGTATAAATGGATTTACAGTTGTAAATGACAACTTTCAAGATTTTGGCTCGAAAATATTGAAGCTATATAATTCGGTGGATATGCGAGGAAAAATGGGAACTGCTAGCGTTAAATTAGTAAAAAAGTTTTCATTAGACCAAGTTAGTGCAGAAATAAAAGAAGTGTATTCAAACTATATTGCGGAGGAACGTCGTGAAGCCGAAAGTAAGTATAATCGTGCCTATATATAATGTGGATAAATATCTAAGAAGATGCTTAGACAGTATCTTAAATCAATCAATAAAGGAAATTGAGGTCATTGCTGTCAATGATGGCTCAACCGATAGGTCCTACGAAATCTTACTAGATTACCAAAAATCGGATCCACGATTCAAAGTCATAAATAAAAAAAATGGTGGAGTATCCGCAGCTAGAAACACTGGATTGAAACAAGTTACTGGAGAATATATAGGTTTTGTTGATCCAGATGATTGGATTGATAAACATATGTATGAAGAACTATATAAAACTGCTCAAGTTGAAGAAGCCGATGTTGTTATGTGTAGTTATATTAGAGAATTTGGTAGTCATTCAAAAAAAAAGCAGTTTCATATGCCTGAACAAGTGAAGTTTACCGGTGAAGAAGTTCATAAAAAAGTACTTAGAAGATTAATAGGACCATTAGGAGAAGAAGTAAGGAATCCAGAATTACTTGATGCATGGGGTACCGTCTGGTCAAAGCTCTATAATGCTAACTTAATTCTTGATAATAAAATAGTATTTACTGACTTACAAGAGATAGGAACTAATGAAGATTCTTTATTCAATATAGAGGTTATGTACTTTACACAAAACTTTGTATACATCAATAAGTATCTTTATCACTACTGGAGAGACAACAGTACTTCTTTAACCTCTAATTATAAACCTAATTTACTGAGTCAGTGGGAATGTCTTTTTAATAAGCTATCAACATTTATTGAAAAGAATGAGCTGGATAATACTTATAGTCAAGCGCTAAGTAACCGAATTTGTCTTAATACTCTTGGTCTTGGACTAAATGAATTATTTGAACAGAACCAGCAAGCATCAATAAAGGTGAAAAAAATAAAAAGGATCTTACAACATCAGCAAATAAGAAGTTCCTTTACTAATTTAGACTTAAGTCAATTTCCATTTGTTTGGAAAGTCTTTTATTTTTTCGCTAAATCTAGATTTGTAGCGGGTTACTACTGTTTATTAGTTGCCATAAACATATTAAGAAAGACGTTAAGATAGGAGGATCGAAGTGAAACCAATAAGAATACTTCAAGTAGTAACCATCATGAACCGTGGTGGATTAGAAACGATGTTGATGAATTACTATCGACAGATAGATCGGAGCAAGGTCCAGTTTGATTTTATGGTACATAGAAAAGAAAAGGGCGATTATGATGATGAAATAAAATCCTTAGGTGGTAGGATTTATCAAATGCCAGCTATTAAACCAGGAAATTACAAAAGGTATTTTAGATTGTTAGATAGCTTTTTCCTGGAGCATAAAGAGTTTAGAGTAGTCCATTCTCATATCAATGAAAACAGTGCTTTTGTATTGAGAGCAGCTAATAAAGCAAATATACCGTGTAGAATTGCTCATAGCCATTTGGCTGGTCTACCACTAGATTATAAATATCCATTCAGGTTATATGCGAGAATGTTTTTAAATAAAAATGTGAGTCATTATTTTGCTTGCTCAGAAGAAGCTGGAGAATGGTTATTTGGAAAAGAAATACAACAAAGTAACCAAGTGAAAGTATTTAAAAATGCTATTAACTGCAACGAATTCACATATAGAGATTCCGTAAGAATTGAAGTAAGAAAATCTCTTAATTTAGAAGGGAAAAAAGTTATTGGTCATGTTGGGAGATTCAATCCTCAGAAAAATCACAATTTTTTAGTAGATATATTTCATGAAGTTTACAAAAAAGATAAGGATTCAGTACTCCTTTTAATAGGTCATGGAGATTTAATAGACGAAATCAAACGCAAAGTTGAGAAATTAAATCTATCAAATGCAGTTAGGTTTCTGGGCTTAAGAACTGATATTGCAGAATTAATGCAAGCTATGGATGTATTTGTTTTTCCATCCTTGTATGAGGGGCTGGGCGTAGTACTAATTGAGGCTCAAGCTTCTGGATTAAAGTGTGTTACTTCTACTGGAACACCAACCGAAGCCGACGTTACAAACTCAGTAGATTTTTTAGACTTAGAACTTCCTGCAAAAGAATGGGCGGAGAAAATTTTATTATGTAAGGGAGATAGAAACCTTAATATTAATTCGATTAGAGAAAGAGGATACGATGTTTCTACAAATATAGAGTGGTTATTGAATTTTTATATTGAAAATAATAAACCACAGTTAGAGGTGGTTATATAATAATGACTACTTTAACAATTTTCACTCCTACGTTTAATAGGGCATACACTTTAAATAAATGTTATGAGAGTTTAAAAAGGCAAAGTTGTAAGGATTTTATATGGCTAGTTGTTGACGATGGATCTAAAGATAACACTAAAGAACTAATAAGTAGTTGGATTGAGGAAAAAATTGTTCCGATAAAATACGTATATCAGGAAAATCAAGGTATGCATGGTGCTCATAATACTGCCTATGAATTAATCGATACAGAACTTAATGTATGTATTGATTCAGATGATTACATACCTGATGATGCAGTTGAAAAAATTATTACATTTTGGCGGATAAATGGTAGTGGAAATTTTGCAGGATTTGTAGGTCTTGATGCAACCCCAGATGGTGAAGTTATAGGAACTGTTATGCCGAAAAATGTGAAAGAGTCAACTCTCTTAGATCTCTATGGTAAGTATGGGGTTAAAGGGGATAAAAAACTAGTATATAGAACCGAAGTAATTAAAGCCACTCCACCTTACCCAGTATTTAAAAATGAAAAATACTGTCCTTTAAGTTATAAATATATTCTTGTTGATCAAAAACACCCTCTATTAATTTTTAATGAAATACTTTGCTATGTTGAATATATGCCGGATGGCTCTAGCATGAATATTATTAATCAATATAGAAAGAACCCACGAGGTTTTGCTTTTTTTAGAAAGGTTGCAATAAAATATTCACCTACATTGATTGGGCGTTATAGAGAATGCCTTCATTATGTATCAAGTAGTTTAATGATAAAAAATTCAAGATTTATTATCGAATCACCAAATAAGACTCTAACTTTAATGGCAGTACCAATGGGTGTTCTCCTTTATTTATATTTAAAGAATACTAGTAGGGCCACAGTTTTTAAACAGAACAGTTAGGTGCTTTCTTAGTTTATAGTCATATGAAAGGGCAATTCTAATGACTTTATTATGGATAAATCTATTTTTTGTATTTATTCTATCCTTTTTTTCAAGGTATTTTGCTTCTCGAAATTTTGTTTCGGATCTCGGTATTATTTATGTTAGACCGAATAAATTACTAATTTTAGGCACAATACTTGTACTTGTCGGCATATCAGGGCTTCGAGAAAATATTGGAGATACGTATTTTTATATTCATTCGTACAATATCACCAAATATAGTTGGGAAAATATACTTGAGGGTAAAGATATTGGATTTGGGATACTTCAATTGATACTTCAGAAGTTTACAGACGATCCACAGATTTTAATATTTACAACCGCTTTAATAACCAATTTACTGATAGTAATTATATTGGCCAAATATTCCAGGTTATTTGAATTAAGCACGTACGTTTATATTACAGGAGGATTATTTCTTGTATCTATGAACGGAATAAGGCAAGTTTTAGCAGCAGCTATTATTTTTACAGCTACAAAATTTATTATAAATGGGAATTGGATAGCATATTTTATTATTATACTATTTGCATCAATGTTCCATCAAAGTGCTTTGGTTTTACTACCAATTTATTTTCTAGTTAGGTATAAAGCTTGGTCTAGAGCTACAATTATCCTTCTGTTTTTCTCTGTGCTCATTGTTCTAGGATATAATCAGTTTTCTACATTATTGTTTAGTGCCATACAGGACACACAATATGGTCAGTATTCTGAGTTTCAGGAAGGTGGAGCAAATATAATAAGAGTTGCTGTATATGCTGCTCCACTAGTAATAGCATTTGTCGGTAGGGGAAAATTAAGGAAAATATACCCTATTAGTGACTACATTGTTAATATGGCACTAGTAGGTTTAATCTTTATGATTATTTCAACACAGAATTGGATTTTTGCTAGATTCTCCATCTATTTTAACCTATATCAACTAATCTTAGTTTCTTGGGTTGTTAAATTATTTAGGGAGAGAGAACAGCGTTTTGTTTATATAGCTCTAATAATTTGCTATTTTATTTACTACTATTATGAATCAGTTATTAGTTTAAATATTGTCTATAAAAGTAGCTTTTGGGGACTCTGATTTAAAGGAGGCATTCATATGGCAATACTCGTGACAGGTGGAGCAGGTTACATTGGAAGTCATACATGCGTGGAGTTATTAAATGAAGGACACAATATCGTTGTTGTTGACAACTTCATTAATAGTAAACCAGAATCTTTGAATAGAATAAAGAACATCACAGGGAAAGACTTCAAGGTTTATTATATCGATCTTTTAGATGAGAAAGCACTTACTAAAGTATTTGAAGAAAACGAAATTAATGCAGCGATTCACTTCGCAGGTCTAAAAGCAGTAGGAGAGTCGGTTAATGTTCCACTTTGGTACTACCACAACAATATCACAAGCACAGTAATTCTTTGTAAAGTGATGCAAAAATATGGTGTGAAAAAATTGGTCTTTAGCTCATCTGCTACTGTTTATGGTATTCCAGAAACCGTACCAATTAAAGAAGACGCCAGCTTATGGGCAATGAACCCTTATGGTAGAACAAAGTTGATGATTGAGGATATACTAAGAGACTTATATGTATCGGATAAAAGCTGGAGTATCGCTATATTAAGATACTTTAATCCGATTGGAGCACATAATAGTGGATTAATCGGAGAGGATCCTAACGGGACTCCTAACAATCTAATGCCATATATTACTCAAGTAGTTGTTGGAAAACTTAAAGAGTTAAGTGTTTTTGGAAACAACTACCCAACAATAGACGGAACGGGTGTAAGAGACTATATACACGTTGTTGACCTGGCAAGAGGGCATTTAAAAGCAGTAGAAAAGGTGAAAGAATCAAAAGGAATTAGTGCATATAATCTTGGAACGGGAAAAGGATACAGTGTTCTTGATGTCATTCAAGCTTTTGAGCAGGCTTCACTGGTTAAGGTTCCTTACAAAATAGTAGAACCTAGACCAGGAGATGTCGCCTCTTGCTTTGCAGATCCAACAAAGGCAAAAATGGAACTGAGCTGGGAAGCGGAAAAAGGAATAGAAGAAATGTGTGCCGATGCTTGGCGATGGCAACGAAAAAATCCAAATGGATATGAAGAAGACCCTCACTTTACAGGAAAAAGTGGGGATTTTTTATTTGGGGAAAAAGTTGAAGAAACAGTAAAGTGAGGAAAAAACAGTGGGAATGCAAACGCAACAAAAATTTAAAGAATTGCTTGTGGAACTTTATTCAAAAGGGCAGGATTCAGATATACAAGTGAATGACATGATTGTAGAAATTCAGCAAAGATTGAATGAACTTTTAGAACCTAAAAAGCAGATTCTACCCTAGGGAGTAGGAAACGTGAAGAGATGTCTTGATTTTATATGTGGCTTGATACTATTTATCTTGTTTTTGCCAGTCATGTTAACTTTAGCTCTTTTAATAAGAATCAAATTAGGAGCACCTATTTTATTTATGCAGCAACGACCGGGATTACATGGAAAACCATTTTATCTTTATAAGTTTCGGACAATGACCGATGCCAGAGATAGTATGGGGAATTTATTTTCTGACCGTATTCGACTCACCCCGTTTGGAGCTACATTAAGAAGGTTCAGTCTTGATGAACTCCCACAATTAATAAATGTCATTATGGGAGATATAAGCTTAGTCGGCCCTAGACCCTTATTAATGGAATATTTACCCTTATATTCCGAAGAACAAGCAAAACGTCATATGGTTCGACCAGGGATTACTGGGTGGGCCCAAGTAAATGGACGTAACGCAATTAGCTGGGAAGATAAGTTTAAATTGGATGTTTGGTATGTGAACAATCGTTCCTTGTGGTTAGACTTGAAAATCTTATTTATAACGATAAAAAAAGTAGTTAAAACCGAAGGGATTACCCAAAGAGGGGTAGCTACAGTAGAACCATTCAAGGGTACAAAATCAGTAGAAGGAGGTCATGGATGAAACTAGCGGTTGTTGGAACGGGAGGACATAGCAAGGTTATTCAAGATTTGGTTCGGTTAAATGAAGAAAATCAAATTATCGCCTTTTTAGATGATAAATACACGAGTCTAACTTTTGAACATTCTGTTTACAATGGTCCAATCGATTCGGCTAAACAATTATTACACATTCATCCAAATCTAAAGTTCATTATAGCAATTGGAAGAAATGAAACTAGGAAAAGAATAGTCGAAAGATTAGCATTTCAAGATGCTTTCTTTGCAACATTGATTCATCCGACAGCATGGATTAGTCCGAGTGTAACAATTGGTATGGGAACAGTTGTCATGCCACAAGCCGTAATAAATGCAGATTCGTACATTGGTAATCATACGATCATTAATACAGGAGCAATCATTGAACATGATAACCAAATCTCTGATTTTGTTCATGTTTCTCCGAAAGCTACATTGACGGGTGGAGTGAAAGTGGGAGAAGGAGTACATATAGGGGCAGGAGCCTCAGTTATTCCCAGCTTAGAAATTGGGGAATGGTCAATCATCGGTGCTGGTGCCACTGTGATAAAGTCCATCCCTCCATCAAGTACAGCTGTTGGTGTCCCTGCTAAAGTAATAAAACTACAATTGATAGAGGGTGTCTAAATGATTTCTTCAGTTAAGAAAAGTCGAATTTTCCTATCGCCTCCTCATCTGTCAGGTAATGAAGCCAAGTATATACAGGAGGCAATTGAAACGAATTGGATTGCCCCATTAGGACCTAATGTGGATTCATTTGAAAAAGAATTGGCCGAATACGTAGGAGCCAGTGGAGCAGTTGCTGTTAGTTCAGGTACAGCTGCAATCCACTTGGCTCTTTCTTTGTTAGAAGTAGGTAAAGGAGATACTGTATTTTGCTCCTCACTTACCTTTGTTGCAAGCGCAAACCCAATTCTATACCAAGGAGCAGAGCCAGTTTTCATTGACTCAGAGCCGGATACGTGGAACATGTCTCCGAAGGCACTTGAGAGAGCATTAAGGGATGCGAAACTTCAGGGAAGGTTACCTAAGGCAGTTATTGTTGTCAATCTTTATGGTCAAAGTGCCAAAATGGATGAGATAGTATCTCATTGTAATGAATATGAGGTACCCATTATTGAGGATGCAGCAGAATCGTTAGGAGCTTCTTACAAAGATATACCAAGTGGAACGCTTGGCAAGTTCGGAGTTTACTCCTTTAATGGGAACAAAATTATCACAACATCTGGCGGAGGTATGCTGGTTTCCAATGATTTAGAAGCCTTAAACCGAGCACGATTCTTAGCAACGCAAGCCCGAGACTTTGCTCCACATTATCAACACAGCACCATGGGCTATAACTACCGAATGAGTAATGTTTTAGCGGGTATAGGCAGAGGGCAATTAGAGGTTTTAGAAGAAAGAGTGCAGGCGAGGAGAAGTGTATTTTCTAAGTATCAAGAAGAAATAGGACATTTACCTGGTATTTATTTTATGCCTGAATTGAAGGATACCAAGTCCAACCGTTGGCTGACTGCTTTAACAATTGATGAAAGAGAAGCAGGAGTTTCTGTAAAGGAAATCTTGGACTTAATGGCTAATGAGAATATAGAAGCTCGACCTGTATGGAAACCACTCCATTTACAGCCTTTATTTAGAGGGATGAAATATTTTTCACATCAAGAAACCTATAGTGTGTCGGACCAATTATTTGAATCGGGGATTTGCCTCCCTTCAGGTTCAAATTTAACAAATGAAGAACTGAAAAGAATAGTCGATTGTATTAAATCCTTAAACCTTGGATGTGAAAAAGTACAACAATTCGGATAAAACGGGGTAAAAATAATGATTGGAAAAAACATTTATGATATTCGAAAAAGAAGAGGCCTTACCTTAACAGAGCTTGCAGAACGAGCTGGAATAGCCAAATCATACCTAAGTAACATTGAAAGAAATTTAAATCAAAATCCCTCCATTAATGTAATTGAAAAGATTGCTTCTGTATTGGAGGTAGATTTAAAGGAATTACTAGGTTCAGGTGACGACAAAAAAGAGCCTCAAATGGATAATGAGTGGGTGGAGTTTGTTAAAGAATTGAGAGATTCTGGAGTAGAAAAAGATCAAATTCAAGAGTATAAGATGCTCTTAGATTTTATAAAGTGGCAGAATACAAAACAAGGATAAGGATGTGTGGGATGAAAACAGATACAACAAATATCCCAAAGGTTATCCACTATTGCTGGTTTGGTGGGAAAGAAAAGCCTGAAATCGTAAAAAAGTGCATTCTAAGCTGGAAAAAAACCCTAAAAGATTATGAAATCATTGAATGGAATGAAACCAACTTTAACATTCATTCAAATACTTTCGTTCGAGAAGCTTATGAAGCTGGGAAATTTGCCTTTGTAAGTGACTATGTAAGAGTATATGTCCTCTATAACCAGGGGGGAATCTATTTAGATACGGATGTTGAAGTGTTTCAAACTTTTGATGAATTTCTTCACCATGAATCGTTTTGGGGATTTGAACAAGAGAATTATATTGCGACAAGTACGATTGGAGCCCAAAAAGGAAATACGGTAATTGGTAGGTTCTTAAATTCATATAAAAACAAAGCTTTTCAAAACGAAGATGGAAGCTTTGATCAATTAACTAATGTAGCAATAGTTACTAGGATTTTAGAAGATATTGGACTAAAAAGGGATGGTAATTATCAAGTTATTGAAGGCATTGGAGCATTTTATCCACAAACATATTTTTCTCCATATGACTATATTAACATCAGAAAATTTATTACTAAGCAAACTGTTACCATTCATCATTTTCATAAGAGTTGGTTACCTGCCAGAGCCAGGATGAAAAGTAGCTTGAAACAACTTGCTGCTAAATGTATCGGTGGGGATAATATTGAGAAAATTAGAAAGATAATGGGAGCTTAAAAATGAAGAATGTATTGATAGCTTCATTTGATATGGAAGTTGGAGGGGTTGAAAGAAGTTTAATTAGTATGATGGAAAATTTTGACTATAAAACCTATAGCGTTGATTTAATGCTTTATAGGCAGCAAGGAGATTTCTTAAGTTTGCTACCTTCTCAAGTGAATTTATTGAAGGAAATTGGAGAATATACAACTTTTAGAAAATCAATAAAAGAAATCTTTAAAGAAGGTCAAACTTTAATTGGCATTTCAAGAATACTTGCAAAAGTAAATTCTGACTTAAAGGGAAAGATGGCTAGGATTGAAGAACCTGGATACATCCAGATGCAGTTAATGTGGAAATATGCTCTCCCATTTCTACCAGAATTTCAGAAAGAATATGATGTTGCAATAAGCTACCTTTGGCCTCATTATTTTGTTGCTTATAAAGTAAGAGCAAAGAAAAAGATTGCATGGATTCATACAGACTACTCAATGATTGATACTGATATTAAACTTGACTTAGAATTATGGTCTAATTTTGATCATATTATGGCAGTATCAGAGGCTTGTAAAGAGTCATTTTTACACAAATATCCGTCATTAAGAAAAAGGGTTTTTGTGATGGAAAATATAGTTTCACCGGAATTTATTCAAAGAATGGCCAACGAGGAAATTAATCATTATTTCTTTAAAGACCCTCGTTTTAAGATTGTAACAGTTGCAAGGTTATCTCATGCTAAAGGTATTGATAATGCAGTAAGAGCTTTAAAAGTATTGAGGGATAATGGTTATAAAAATATTGCTTGGTATGTTGTAGGATATGGGGGAGATGAAGAGGAAATAAAGAGTTTAATAAGGGAAGCAAACTTAGAGGATTGTTTTATCTTACTGGGTAAGCAATTAAATCCGTACCCATTTATGAAATTTGCAGATTTATACGTACAACCCTCAAGATATGAAGGTAAAGCTGTAACTGTCTCTGAAGCGCAGATTCTTGGTAAACCTGTATTAATCACCAATTATTCAACTGCTAAAAGTCAGCTTGTTGACCGTAAAACCGGTATTATAGTTGATTTGTCCATTGATGGTATTGTTGAAGGTATTAAAGAAATGTATTCTAGTGAAAATGTCAGAAATACTATTAAAACAAATAATCTTGAACTTGATTTTCAAAATAATAAAGAACTAAATATCTTATATAGTAAAATATAATCCTAAATGAGTGTGGTTTAATACAATGATAAAAATACTTTTCTTTATAGAAAGTTTAGCTGGTGGAGGGGCAGAAAAAGTACTTACAGATATAGTTAAAAAGGTAAATAGAAATATGTTTGATATTACAATAATAACAGTTGTTGATGTTGGAGTTTATATGGATGAAGTAAAGAGGTATTGTGGGTATCAAAGTTTACTTTCCTATCCTGGTAAAAATGGTACCTTATTTGAAAAGATTATTTACAAGATAAAATATAGATTTATATATAACTTACCAACAAAATGGGTATACAAGTATTTTATAAAAACTAAATTTGATGTTGAAGTTGGATTTGTTGAAGGATTTGCAACAAAGTTTATTTCAAGTAGTAGTAATAAAGATAGTAAAAAAATTGCATGGGTCCATGTGGATCCTATTGAAAGACAATATGCAGATAGTTATTGGACTAATTTAACTAATCAAATTAATTCTTATAAGAAATATAACAAGGTGGTTTGTGTTTCTAAAAGTGTTAAGGAATCATTTGAAAGAAAGTTCTTTACAGACCCTAAAATAAAAGTAATATATAATCCCGTTGATAACGAAAATATACTAGAGAAAAGTAAAGTAAACAGTAGATTAATCAGACCTAATCAAATGTTACTTGGAACTATTGGAAGATTAACAGACCAAAAAGGATATGACCGTCTCATTAGGGTGATAAAAAGATTAAAGAATGAAGAAATAGAAGTAGTTCTCTGGATCCTAGGTGAAGGGATAATGGAAAAGCAATTAAAGGAATATATTAATAATAATAATCTATCTAATAATGTCAAATTACTTGGGTTCCAAGAAAATCCATACTCGATAATAAAGCAATGTGATCTTTTTGTTTGTTCATCAAGAGCCGAGGGGTTTAGTTTAGCAATAGCAGAGTCAATAACATTAGGTTTACCAATATTAAGTACAGATTGTTCTGGTCCTAACGAATTATTAGGCTATGGTAAATATGGTTTTTTAGTAAAAAATGATGAAGATTCATTATACGCTGGGATAAAGATCCTATTAAATGACAAGAAATTGCTACAATATTATAAAAATAGATCTAATGAAAGAAAAAGACATTTTAGTATTGACAGAACAATTAAAGAAATTGAAGAAATTTTAATTTAGGTGATTAATATGAAACCATTTATTAGTTTGATTGTTCCTGTTTATAATGGGGAAAAATTTTTAAGGAAATGTTTAGAGTCATTAGTATCACAAACATATAAGGACTATGAGATTATTATTATAAACGATGGTTCTACAGATAATAGTAAGTCTATATGTGATGAGTTTAACTTAAAATATAAAAACTTCAGAGTAATTAACATAGAAAATGGAGGTGTTTCAAACGCAAGAAATATAGGGATCGAACAGAGTAGAGGAGAGTTTATTTCTTTTGTAGACTCTGATGATTTTGTTGGTGAAAAATATCTCGAAATTATGGTGAGAAAAATAGAAGAATCAAATGTTGATATGGTTATTTGTGGAATTAAACAGGTGGAAAATAGTGATATTTGTAAAGTGGTAAGTGAACTATTATGCCCAAAGCCTGGATATATCCATAAAGAAAACCTAGGAGTGGTGATAAAGGATCTAATAAATTCATCTTACATTAATTATTGTTATTCAAAACTTATAAAAAGATCATTGCTAATTGATAATCAAATTAAGTTCAATAATAATTTAGACTTAGGGGAAGATACTCTTTTTGTAATAGAATGTCTGAAATATGTTGATTCAATCCATTTGATATCTAAGTCATCTTATTATTATTTAATTAATTCATCAAGTAATTCACTGACTCATAAGATCAGGAAAAATAAATTTGGGATCCTTAATTATATTTCTAAGTATATATATGAATTTTGTGAAAAAAGTGGATTTTTAAATAATGAATTAGAAAAGTCTTTAATTGAGAGATATTTTAAAATAATTCAATTCTGTTTAGATGAAAATCTTAACCTAAGACAAAAAGGAGATTTTCTTAGACGTTTAAAATCAATCAGCTTAATTTTAAATCACCCAGATGTAATAAATTTTTTAAATAAAAATAAGGATAATCTTTCTAGCTTCCCAAAAGTTATCATAAATTCTATTAGAACAAGAAATTCAATCATTTATATTGCTACATACTATTTATTAATACTGACACGGAAGGTAAAAAGTACCTTATGAAAAAGAAAATTTTATTTGTAACTAAGAGCGAAATGTTAGGCGGTTTAGAAAAGGTTTTGATTGATATTGTCGATTTCCTTGATAATAGTATCTTTGATATCACCGTTATGACAGGCACTAAGAATGAGGATATAGCAAAAGGTCTACCGAGAAATGTGAAATATGAATACTTATTTAAAAAAAAATTTAGAGGTTTAGATAGGATTTTAGTACACCTTCCATCTGTCATCTTACATAAATTATTTATTAGAAAAAAATATGATATAGAAATCTCCTTTCAAGAAGGGTATCCTACTAAGATTGTTGCAGGAAGTAGTCGTAATACAAAAAAAATATGCTGGTTCCATAATGATCCGTATTATTATGACTTTAATTTGCCTTATTACAATAACAAAGCAAATTTAAAAAAAGAATTAAATAAATATGATAAAAAGGTAGCTGTTTCAGAATTTATAGTAGAACAATACGACAAATACCTAGGTATAGGTAATGGAATTAATGTGATTTATAATCCAATTGACTACTCAAGGGTGAAAAGAGATGCAAATGAAATAGTTGAAGACATTCAAAAAATACCTGACCTTTTTAGACTGTGTTATATAGGGAGATTGTCTGAAGAAAAGCAAGTAGATATGCTAATTGATAGTGTTCAAATGCTATATGAAAAATATAACTCAACTAATAATTTAGAATTAATCATAATTGGTGATGGTCATTTGTATTCACAAATCGCTAAAAAAATAGAGGATTTGGATGCTAAAGAATATATTAAATTACTTGGTTTTAAGAAAAATCCCTATCCATATATAAAAGAATCTACTTTATTAGTTTGTTCATCCTTGACAGAATCTTTTTGTTTGAGTGTAGCAGAAGCACTCATTTTAGGAACACCCGTAATATCTACAAGATGTGGAGGTCCAGAAGAGCTTCTAAATAAAGGGGAGTACGGGATTGTAACTGAAAATAATTCTCAGTCCCTTTTTGAAGGAATTGAACAAATAATGACTAATAAAAATTTATTAACGTATTACAAAAATAAAATCGATAATTATCCAAAGAAATTTGAAAAAGAAATAATCCAATATAAGGTTATAGATTTATTAAAGGAGGTACTACATGAAGAAGATTGTATTATTTAGTCATGGAGGAAGTGGAAATAGAGGTTGTGAAGCAATAGTTCGAAGTACTCGTAACATAATTGGAGATATTTGCGGAGATGGTTATGAATATTACTTATGTTCCCTAAATGAAGAAGAAGATAAACAAGTTGAAATTAACCAATTTAATGATATTGTTCAATATAAAAATAGTGTAAGTAGATATAGCCTTGAGCATTTTTATGCAAATTTTAAATATAAAGTAACTGGGACGACAGATCAATATATTTCATATGGTCAAAAATCTCTTTATAAGCATTTTGGGAGTGATTCGTTAGCATTGTCTATAGGTGGGGATAATTATTGTTATACAGATTCAAAATGGTTACATGTTAGTCATAGAGAAGCAAAAAAAAGGAAAACAAAAACTGTTTTATGGGGATGTTCATTAGAAGAAGGTAATATGAATAAAGAGATGTTAGAGGATTTGAGGAACTATGATTTAATTATTGCTAGAGAAAGTATAACTTATGAAACTTTATTAAAGTACGGAATTAATAAAGCTACAAAGTTGTATCCAGATCCTGCTTTTCAATTAAACTCTAAAGAAGTTAATTTACCTGATGGTTTTATGGAAAATAACACTGTGGGAATTAATTTAAGTCCATATATTTATAAGTCTTCATTACCTAAAGAAACTGTAATAAATATATACATTAACTTTATTGAGCATATTATTAATACTTGTGATATGCAAATTGCATTAATTCCACATGTTTTTTGGAGTCAAAGTAGAGATTTAGATGTACTAGAAAAAGTCTATACCAATTTTAAGAATTCTAATAGGGTTATTATAGTTAGAGAGAACCTTAATTGTATGCAGCTAAAGTATCTAATTTCGAAGTGTAGATTTTTTATTGGAGCGAGAACTCACTCTACAATCGCAGCTTACTCTTCTTGCATTCCTACTCTAGTGATAGGTTATTCAGTTAAGTCTATTGGAATAGCTAGAGACATATTTGGTTCTGAAGAAAATATGGTAATACCAGTACAAAATATTTTAAATAAAGGTAATCTAATTGAAAAATATAATTTCTTAAGAGAAAATGAACAAAATATAAAAGACCATTTGAAAAGCTTTATGCCTGTTTACAAAGAAAAAGCCAAACTAGCAGGAGAAGAATTAAATAAACTAATAAAAGTAACCACTTTTTCCTAGGGGGTTGCTTTTTATTTTAATTAAGGAGGTATTATTAAATTGAAATTAATAACAATAATAATTCCTTGTTTTAATGAAGAGAATTCAATTGCTGAATTGTATACTCGACTTAACCAAGAAATAAGTATTATTAATAATTATAGCTTTGAGATCCTATTTATCAATGATGGGAGTAGTGATGACACACTTCTAAAAATTAAAAAATTAAGAAACAATGACCAACGCATATCTTTTGTTAATTTATCTAGAAATTATGGGAAAGAAATTGCGATGGCAGCAGGATTTGATTATGCTATTGGAGATGCAGCTATAATAATGGATGCTGATTTACAACATCCACCTGAAATAATAAAAGAAATGATTTATTACTGGGAAGAAGGATATGAAGATATATATGCAAAAAGACTAAAACGTGAAGGAGAATCTATGTTTAAGCGATACACGTCAAAAGCATACTATCGCGTCTTACAAAAAATGACAAAAATACCTATTTTAGAGGACGTTGGAGACTTTCGTTTATTGGATCGTCGATGCATTGAGGCTCTAAAACAGTTTAGAGAGTCTCAAAGAAACACAAAAGGAATATATAGCTGGATAGGTTTTAGGAAAAAGGAAATATTTTTTGATGCCCCCATTAGGAAAACAGGAAAAAGTAAATGGAGTTTAGTAAGTTTGATAGATTTAGCTATAGATGGAGTTACTTCATTTACCATATTACCTCTTAGAATTTCATCAATTTTAGGATTTTTTATTTCAGTACTTGCTTTTATATATCTTTTATTTATAGTTACCAAAACAATTATATTTGGAGAAATCGTTAGCGGGTATCCTTCTTTAATGGTTGTAATTCTATTTCTAGGAGGAATTCAGTTGATTTCTTTAGGAGTTATTGGGGAGTATTTAGGTCGAGTATTTAACGAAACCAAAAATCGCCCATTGTATTTTGTTGAAGATTATAAAAGTAAGAAAGTAGAGAACAGAATTTATGAAGAGATTCCTAGTTAAAAAAATAAGGTATCTGATTGTCGGTAGTATAACTACTATTGTTAATTTAATAAGTTATTGGTTAGCTGTTAATATATTTTTATTTGATTATAGAACTGGTACAGCTATAGCTTGGTTACTTGCGGTTTTATTTGCTTACTATGCAAATAAAAAATATGTTTTTGAAAGTAAAAATAAAAATATAACCAAAGTGTTAAAAGAAATAAGTTTGTTTTTTCTTCTTAGATTCTTTTCATTTTTAATTGACTTGGTAGCAATGATGGTGTTAGTTAGCGGTTTAAATAATGATGATTTTACAGCAAAGTTACTATCTAATGTACTTGTTTTAATAGTGAATTATATATTTAGTAATAATATTGTTTTCAGAAAAGAATCTACTGAAATGGTTAAAGGAGCACTGAAATGAATCGGCTTATCAAATCTAGAGAAGATAAATATTATGTTATTTCTTTTATGGCGATATTTTCATTTTATTTATATTTAGCTTATAGTACTCCTTTAACTGGTGATGATTGGTTCTGGGGAAGTGATAATGGGCTGAAAGAATTAGAAGATTGGTTTAGCGGTTATAATGGAAGGTACTTAGGGAATCTTACAGTTATTGTATTAACTAGAATAGAGTGGTTAAAGTTAGCCTTAATCCCACTGTTTTCAACTTTAATAGTTATACTTATGATTAATTCATCTAAGAAGAGAGATAGTTTCTATTTAACACTTTCATTAATATTAATACTTTTTATACCAACTAATATATATAGTCAGACATACGCATGGGTTTCTGGTTTTTCGAATTATGTAACCTCAATAGCATTAGTTTTAATCTATACCTCAGTGATAAAAAATGTTTTTGAATCTGACGAGCCAATGTATAATAAGTGGCAAACTTTTTTTGTAATCCCCTTAGGTTTGGGAACACAGTTATTTGTAGAACACATCACATTGTATGTGTTATTTTTATCGATTTTTATAATATGCTTCAGTTTTTATAAATTCAAGAGGGTATACCCACTCCATGTATTATATCTTTGTTCTTCTATTATAGGGGCTATAATTATGTTTTCTAATAGTGCTTATTCAACTATTGTAGGTGGAAATGATGATTATCGTTCTTTAAATTCTAATACTTATAATTTTATTACATTTATCAAAGTTATATACAGTGTATATAAAAATCAAGTATACCCTATATTTATTAGTAACAGTATTGTCTTAATAATAGTTTTGTCGTTTCTTTGTAAAATCCTTATTTTTAGATCCCTAAAGAAAGAAAATAAAATAAAAAATTATGTTTATATCGTACTTTTGAGTATTGTTTTGTTTTACCCAATATATGCAATACTTATAAACTTATCAATATTATATAAATCTATACCAAGTGATGTAAGTATAATCTTTTCTGTTTGCTATTTTGTAAGTGTTGCATTTGTAATATTACTGACAGTAGATGTGACAAAATATAAATATCATATTCTTTTTTATTATTTCTCTGCTTGGTTAATAATATGCCCACTTTTTTTTGTGAATCCAATAGGTCCAAGGAATTTTATAGCACCTTACATATTTTTAATTGTTGCGATTTTAATAATATTTCAGTATCTAGAGGTCCATAAGTTACTAGAGAAAAAATTTGTGAAAACTTTTTTAAGCTTATCTTTAATATTAGTTTCAATATCCTACATTTTTACATTTAGTTCTATTAGATATTCAGATAATCTTCGTATGAAAGAAGTAATAGATCAAGTAAAAGATAACAAGAGCGAAATTATTTTAAGGAAACTTCCGCACGACCATTACCTATGGATGAGCTCACCTGAGGAAGAAGGTTTTCACTCTGAAGCATTCAAGCAATATTATGGTATTCCAAAAGACACTAGGTTAATAACTACACCCTAATAATTAGAAAAATAATTGATAATAAGAGGGAGGAACTATGGGGACAAGTCAGTATAAAATAGGTGCATTATTATCTTATATGACTATTTTCCTTGGGAATATTGTAGGTATAATATATACACCGATTATGTTAAGAATGCTTGGACAAGAGGAGTATGGATTATATTCACTTGTCTCTTCTCTAATTGCTACACTAAGTCTAGTAGATTTAGGGTTTGGAAATACTACAATAAGATATGTCTCGAAATACAGAGCACTTGGAGACCATGAAAAACAGAACAATTTAAATGGCTTATTTATACTAATAAATACAGTAATATTATTTTTAACAGTCATTATAGGATTGATATTATACTACTTCTCTGACAATTGGTTTAGCTCTGCATTAAGTCCATCAGAAGTAGATAAATTTAAGATTATGTTAATTGTGTTAACACTTAATTTAGCGGTAAGCTTTCCGTTTTCTGTATTCGGTTCTATTATTGTTGCTTATGAGAAATTTATATTCCCTAAAGTAATTGGAATAATACGAACAATACTTAATCCAATTATTGTTATTGCTGTCCTATATCAAGGTTATGATTCACTTGGCATGGTAATTGCAAACTCATTGGTAAATATTTTATTTCTTTGGACCAATGTTTATTATTGCTTCAGCAAATTGAAAATTCGTGTCAGTTTTAGAAAGATAGATAATAAAGTATTTAAAGAAATTTCTATATACTCTTTCTTTATCTTTTTAGGAATAATAGTAGATAAAATATATTGGTCTACTGATCAATTAATACTGGGTGTAATATCAGGTACAATTGCTGTCTCTGTCTATTCCATCGCATCTCAGCTGAATTTATATTATATGCAATTTTCGACTGCTATATCTGGAATGTTTTTACCTAGAATTACTTCTATGGTAACTAAAGATGCAACAGGAAAAGAACTAACAGATATATTTATTAGAATTGGAAGGATACAGTTATTAATTTTGGGTCTAATAATATCTGGATTAATTTCTTTTGGTAAGGAATTTATAGTTATATGGGCAGGCGAAAATTATATAGATGCTTACTATATAGCATTAATACTAATCATTCCCTTTACAATCCCTTTGATTCAAAATATGGGGTTAAATATCTTACAAGCAAAAAATTTACATAAATTCAGATCAATAGTTCTCCTGTTTTTAGCTGTTGTTAATTTATTAATAAGTATTCCATTAGCTAGGATGTATGGTGGAATTGGATGTGCCTTAGGGACAGGTATTTCAATGGTTGTTGGTAACATTATAATGATGAACGTTTATTATTATAAAAAAATAGGGTTAGATATATTATTGTTTTATAGAAGAATAAATTATCTAGCCTTTCTAATAGTCATTAATATAGTAGCTGGTTTTATATTAAATAGCTTGTTTCCTGATTATAAAATATTTACACTATTAATCAAAATAGTTATTTTAACAGTTTTTTATTTTGTACTAATGTATTTACTAGGTATGAATAGATATGAAAAAGAATTAATAAAATCAATAGTAAATCCGATTAGAAAAAAAATTATTATTTCGAAAGAAAAATCGAGCGAACAATATTAAAAGAGGAACCAACTTTCTTATAAAGTTGGTTTTTTTATTAGGAATAGGGGGAAATGTATGAACCAACGTTATGTTGAATTAGACTCATTAAGAGGAATCGCTGCAACAACAGTTGTTCTTTCACATATTGCTATAGTTTTGCCAGAATTATATGTTTTTAATAAATTTAAAAACACTCCATTCCATATATTTTGGGCAGGCCATGAGGCGTAATACTTTTTTTTATATTAAGTGGTTTTGTATTGTCATTACCTTTTTTTAATAATAAAACATTCAATTATAAAAATTACCTTATCAAAAGGGTATGTAGAATCTATATTCCTTACCTTATTTCAATATTTATTAGTTTGGTTTAATGTTTAGTTTTTCTAGAGTGAGTATTCCTGGTTATGAATATTCGTGGATATTACCACTCTCTTTTAATTCTATTTTGGATCATATCATTCTTTTTGGAGAATTTGAAACAAGAAATATTAATGCTGTTATATGGTCCTTGATACATGAGATGAGGGTTTCAATAATATTTCCTTTTATAGTGTATTTTATTTTAAGGTTAAATTGGAAAGGCACAGTACTATTACCTTTATTAATACCCGTAGTAATTGTTACAGTTTATTATTTTTTATTGAAGGCTGTAAAAATTGATATATCCTCATTAATATGGAACCCATCTTCTCATATATTAACAATTCATTACCTCTCAGTCTTTACACTATACCAAAAATATCTCTAAGTATAGAGATATTTTTGGTATAGTGTATGGAAGGGTAAATAGATTGGTTAAGATAATATTTGGATGTATCGGAATACTATTTTATATGTATAATTCTTGGTTTCTTCCTAATAATAAGTTACTGCATTTACCTTTATTAGGAGATTAGGCAATAGCAATAGGTAGTTTTATTTTTATTTTAATATCCTTAAACTCAACATGTATAAGAAGGTTATTAAAATCAAAAATAATTATTTTTATTGGGAAAATATCATATAGTCTGTATTTGTTTCATATCCCTGTTATTTTTACTTTAATAAATTTGCTACTTGGAAAGTTAAGTCTAGGAATAATATGTATTATCACATTTATAAGTTCCTTTCTGGTTGCAAGTTTAATATATTTTATAGTTGAGAAACCCTCAATAAAGATAGGGGAATATTTAATTAATGGAAAGTTAGAAGTTTCGAACAAGTTAAGAAGACTTTATTTTAGAATTTAGAAAAATGGGCTAAATTAATATCAACGATTAAAGCTGTAAAGAACACTTACGATTTAATCATAAGTGTTCTTGTTTTCAACTCATTTAAATCTTTTTAACTATTACCTTTAAAGGGGCGGCATACGAGTTATTACTAAATATTTTAATTGTATTTCTATCTAAAATAATTACATTTAAAATTACTAATTCCATATCAATTGTAAAGCATTGAACCATTGGATACAGTGTATCCAAGTCATGATTTATAATTGATGAAAAAATATTTCCATCTGGCTGAAGATTTATATTTATTAGAAATGTTGATGAAGGGTTATATTCAAAAATTACATCTGGGTCCTGTATAGAAAGTGAAACATATATATATATATTTTCTGAAGAGAAGATTTTTTTTATTGGTAATACTGTATTATAATACTTTAAATTAATTAAATTCTGGCTTGAGTTAAAAATTTTAGTGTTAAACAATCGAAATTCAAAAGTATCTTCTACGGATTTTTCATTTTTTATTAGATAAGTAAAATTAGTATTATTTATAGTAATTTCACTATTTTTTAAGGTGATCTCACCTTCTGGTACGTTGAAATCAGTTGCAAAAATATGGTTTATATTGTTTATTATAAATTTGCTGTCTTCTATATTAGTTTTTGAAGAACTGGAAGGAGTGTTAATGTTTCCATTTTTAATTATAGTATCAGTAAAGCTGGAATTTTTTATTAATATTTCTCTGGACTTGGTCAGATAAATGTGGTTGTTAAGAACTGAATTTATATAGCTGCAATTATCTATTATTACATAACCATTACTGCTAAGGTCCCAGTTACGAAAATTAAATTGTAAATTACTAATTTTACAATTAGACATTACATTTGTTTTAATTGCGATTTCTTGTAAGACCTGGGAT
Source organism: Robertmurraya sp. (assembly GCF_036676585.1). Lineage (NCBI taxonomy): Bacteria > Bacillati > Bacillota > Bacilli > Caryophanales > Bacillaceae > Robertmurraya > Robertmurraya sp. The sequence goes on along the minus strand of NZ_JAKFCQ010000031.1, from coordinate 48,127 downwards.
TGTATGATACACCCTTCGATTCTAGATGCTATTAATGTTGGTTTAATAATTTTGCTGTAATTCAATCTATTATTAAGAAATATATGATTTTCTTGGTTATTACCTAGATTGATATTAATAACATCAAAAAACATATTGTCCTTAATATTTAAATAATAGGAGTTATTATTTTCCAACCATATTGTGCCACCGTAAATATAGTTGTCATTTAAGGTAACATAAGAACTTTCAAAGTTTGAATTCATTAAACCTAATGGTGAGTTACAGTTATAAAGTGTGTTTCCAGTTACTTTTGCATACATTAAACTGTAAAGAATTATTCCTGCAGAATCCATATTGTAAATATGATTATTTTCAATATGAGTAGTATAACATCCAACTAAAATACCATTAGTACTACCATATATAAAATTGTTTCTAATAACACAATTATCTCCATAAGAATCTTCCTGGTTTATTGAATACCTAGTAGTACTAAAGAAAATTGGCTTACCATCCATAAAACTGTTAGCACCTTTTCCATTATCTCTTATGGTATTGTGTTGAACAACATTGTAACTCCCACCAAGAGTAATACCACCTCGATGACCACCTATGATTTCATTGTGTTCAATTATATTATTATATGGAAACAGGCCAAATTGAAGCTGGAGTTGTAAATTTTTCTGTGGATTTGATTCATTAGAGAATAAAAAGCGGATTTTAGATGCGTTTTTAGGTATAGAGATTAACGAGTAGATTTTTTGCTTTTTTAGTACTCCTATAAAGTTATTATTTGAAGTATAAAAGAACACATCAACTTCTCTTTTATTTAGATTTGTCAATCTAGTATACCCTGAACCTGAAATGAGGAAAGAGTTAAAATTAGAACCAGTTGGTATCGTAATAAAATTTGAGATCAATGTATTTGTAGATGTTATAGGCAAACCTGTATTATAGTCTAATGAATTTAGTGTCAAGCCTAGATTAAATTCTGCTAATGCTCTCATAGAAGTACTGGATATGGAAATATTGTCCCCCATATAATCTCTAATGACACAGTGGCTTATTGTTGAATTATTGGTGCTTTTTTCAAAGATGACACCGTAGGTATTTTCGACCTTTCTTTCTTCGTTTGAATTTAGAAAACTTCTATCTTCCTTACAGCCTATTATAATACCACTGGTTAAATGTGAATTAGTTACATTGTCAAAGGATATACTTCTGCCACTAAATTTATAGTACTCATTTGTAGTTCTAGTATCAAATGGGGATTTTTGATCTGAGTCATATATAACTTTTAAGGTAGATCCATTTAAATCAAATGTTAGATTACTAACCATCTTAATTTCTCTAGGATAGCACAAGGCATATTGGCCTTTTGGTAATAAAACTATTGAGTGTCCATTACTCTTAGCGTATTGGAGGGCATTATTAATTCCTTGAATATTAAGGTCTGCTTGAGTATAATCTTCATTCTTATAGGGTTTACTAGGTAATCCTTCCTTGATTTTCCATTTATCAAGCTCAATCATGTACATTTTAATATCTCCTTTCTAATACTTGTTTTTAATATGTTACGTAATTAACTCTTTGTTTGAAACGGACAAATGTGTTTTTTATAAGAAATAATTATATAGACTATAATTCCCAATCTTTAATAACGGCTAAAGTTTTAAAAGAAAGCATAAAAATAGGAGGCAAGTAAATGGAGTTATCTAAATTAGATATGAACATAACAAAAGGAGTAGCAATTCTAATGATGCTACTCCTTCATTTATTTTGTAGAAAGGAATATGAAGGTTTATATGAAACCTTTATCTATATTGGTGATACCCCTTTGATATATTACCTAGCATTATTTGGGGATGCATGTGTTCCAATATATTGTTTTGCTAGTGGATACGGACTGTATTTAAGTTATGAGAAAAAGCAAGCTAGCTACAATAGAACAAGTATGTTTAGAATAATCAAACTTTTAATAAATTTTTACATTATTCTATTACTATTTATAGCTATAGGGAGTTACATAGTACCAGATTCATATCCTGGACCTTTAAATAAATTATTATTAAACTTATTATTATTATCAAATTCTTATAATGGTGCCTGGTGGTTTTTACAAACCTATTTCTTATTAATTTTAGTATCACCATTTTTATTTAAGGTAATAAAAAGATATAACATCTTTTTAATCACAATAATTACGGTGTTTATTTATTTAATTTCATATATTCAGCGAGTACAACAAGTAATAAATTTGGGGGATAACGGAGGTATAAATATACTAGTAAATGCTATGGTACTCTTGGGTACGTCGTTGTTTCCATTTATGATTGGATCCATTTTTGCAAAAAAAAGCTTATACTCCCTAATTTGCAAACTTATTAATAAATTTGCCTATAAAAATATTATATGTGTTGCTGCAATATTATCGCTGATTACATTTCATGGCTTTTATGAATCAATGATTATAGCTCCATTTACTGCCATAGTTTTTATATGTGCATTTAATATAATGGATAAAGGGTTTCTAACTAAAAAAGTTTTAAACTTCTTTGGAAGTCACTCAACAAACATGTGGTTAACTCACATGTTTTTTTATATGACAATTTTCCCTGAACTTACATTTGCACCTAAGTATCCAATACTAATTTTCCTATGGCTAATTATATTATGTTTAATATCTTCATACATTATTAATTTCTTCTATAGACCAACTGCTGTATTAATAGACAAAATTATTATGACTAAGAAATCAAATCTAGCTGCTTAGTATTATTAATATAAGGGGAGAATATTATGATATTTGCTTCATACGAGTTTATCTTTTTATTTTTTCCAATGGTTATTATCACCTATTTTTTACTCTCAAATTATAATTCAATAAAATTACAACATTGTTTTTTGGTATTAGCTTCTTTCGTGTTTTATGCCTGGTTTAATATAAGCTATTTATGGATTATATTATTTTCCATTTTTGGTAATTACTTTGTATCAATTTTAATGATTAAAGAAGGTGATATTCAGAGGAAATTTCTATTTATTATTGGAATCCTCTTTAATGTGATTTTATTAGGCTATTTTAAGTACTATGATTTCTTTATAGAAAATGTAAACTATCTATTTAAAGAAGATTATTTATTAAAGAACTTAATATTACCTCTAGGTATTAGTTTCTTTACTTTTCAGCAAATATCATTCCTTCTAAGTAGTTATAGGGGAGAGGAAAAGGTAAGTAACTTTATAGATTATTGTTTGTTTGTAACATTCTTTCCACAATTGGTAGCTGGACCGATTGTAAAGTACAGCGAAATGATTCCTCAATTTCAAGATCCTTCCCGAAGATATGTTAATTGGGATAATCTTGCTAAAGGCTTATTTATTTTTGTTATTGGACTATTTAAAAAAATAGTTATAGCAGATACTTTGGCAGTTTGGGCAAATAATGGATTTGATAATATGGGAGAAATGGGCTTTTTTACAACAGTAGCTACAATATTGACCTATACATTACAAATCTATTTTGATTTTAGTGGTTACTCTGACATGGCCATTGGATTAGCAAAAATGTTTAATATTGACTTACCTATAAATTTCTTTTCTCCCTATAAATCTAAAAGTATCTCGGACTTTTGGAGAAGGTGGCATATAACATTAGGAAAATCGCTTTTTGAATATATTTATAAGCCTCTTGGAGGTAGTAGGAAAGGGGGAGCTAAGACATACCGTAATTTACTGTTAACCTTTTTAGTTAGTGGTTTATGGCATGGAGCTTCTTGGCTCTTTATACTTTGGGGGCTATTTCATGGGCTTGGCCTTGTAGTTCATAGACTTTGGAATAAAACTGGAATGGTAATTAATCAAAGTATATCTGTGCTTATAACATTTTTATTTGTAAGTTTAACATGGGTTCTATTTCGAGCTGAAACGGTAGATAATGCATTAAGAATATATAAATCTTTAATTACACCATCATCCCTTGGATTACTTGAAATCGGCTTACTGTACTACGATGGACTAATGAACTTGCCAACAATCTTTTGTACTGGGATTATCCTCTTTACATTAGTAATATTATTAATCGTTGTTTTTAAGGCTCCAAATACCATAGAGATTGCGGAGAAATTCAACTTAAACAATCAAACAGTTTACTTAACTGCTGTTTTATTTTTTATATCAGTTATTTGTTTAAGTAGAGTAAGTGCATTTATTTATTTTAACTTTTAGGTGGTTTCCAATGAAAAAAGAAATTAGCGGTAAGAGGTTTATCAAAAAGTTTTTACTTTTGTTTTTTACATTCGCCTTAGTAACTTCTATATTAACTTTTATACTTGATCCACTAAGTTACTTTAGGGACTCAAAAATTAAGACATATTATAGTGAGTCATTTTCAACAGCTGGTATCTTAAAAAACTCTGATGCCGAGATAGCGATCGTTGGATCATCTATGGTACAAAATACAGACATAGACTTAGTTGAAGATATCTTTGGAAAGGAAGCAGTGAAATATACAAGGAGTGGAATGAGTGTTGACGAAATAATCATGCTCTTAAATAAGTCTACTTCAACTGAGACGAACAAAGTATCAAAGTATATCGTAAATATAGATATGACTACATTTAATACTGAAAAAGAATCGCCATATAAAAAATATCCAGATTATTTATACGATGGATCTAGGATAAACGATATTAAGTACCTACTGGGATTTGAGACTTGGACAAAGTTTGTGCCGTTTAATCTTACATACAATATCGCTGAAGATTTTAAAAACCCTCTATCTAGTAAGGTTGTAGAAGAATTTGCTAGAACAACAGATATTGATCAAATGGGGGATTGGAGTAATGGAACGCAATTTGGAAAGGAAATTGTAAAAGTAAAATATAATAATGACGTTGAATCTGTATCTGAACAAAATAAAGTTCAAATGACTGAAAGAATGATAAAAAGATTAGAAGAAGATTTTGTTCCTGTTATAGAAAGGAACAAAGACAAGGAGTTTATATTGGTTTTTCCACCTTATTCAGCTCTTATGTGGTACGATGCGGAGAAAAAAGGGTATATGGATGAACTAGTTTCCTTTAAAAGTGTCTTTGTAAGTGAATTTACACAAATGGATAACGTAACAATATTTGATTTTCAAGATTACCAAGGTATTACAGACTTAAATAACTATAAAGACACAACCCATTATCGTCCAGAATTTAATGACATGATGATTAATATGATAGCAGAAAATGAAAGTGTAATTAACAATGATAATACCGAAGTAAAAATAAAGAAGTTAAAGAGTCTATTACAACAATTCAAAAAAGAGAATAGTGAATGGATAACACAAGACATATAGTGATATTAATTATGAAAAGTGCTCTTAGTTTTTATAAAAGAGTTAGGAGTACTTTTCATTTCCCGCCCTTTTACACATTATTCTCATTTGTTCCCCTATTCTTCTTCACCCTCTTCTATAATCTTTTTTACTACATCTCCATACATCTATTCATTTAAAATGTTGTTCTCTTTTAAGAACAATGGTATATTTGAACTCAAAGATAAAGGTATTTAAAATATTAGGGGGGATTTAAGTTGCACTCTAAACTAATTATCATCGCTAAACAACATATTAAAAAAAACAGGTCTTCTAAAAATATCATAGTTAGATGGTTTGCGGCCATTTTAGAGTCTTTATGGAATATGTGCCAAGCAACTACAAGAGTGTGTACTGATAAAGAATACAGAAATGATATTTTTATGAAGGTATTAAACGGAAAGAATGTTCATCAAACTACTCCACTTACCTTTATGAACCGATATCCTAAAATTTTTACTGCTTGTCAAGAATATTTTAAGGGCAGAGAAGATTTAAAGATACTGTCCTACGGGTGTTCCACAGGTGAGGAAGTTTTAACACTGCGCCGATACTTTCCAAATTCCCAAATAATTGGTGCCGATATTAACAAACAAAGTCTAAACACTTGTAGGAAACTTCAAGTGGATGAGAAAATCAATTTTATATATTCCTCACAAAAAGAGATTCAAAAGCATGGGAAATTCGATGCAATATTTTGCATGGCAGTTTTGCAAAGAAAGCCTCATGATATAGCTGCCATGGGTATAACTAATTTAAAAAAGATTTATCCTTTTGAGAAGTTTGAAAAACAAATTATTACTTTAGACAAACTTGTAAAGCCAAATGGCTTATTAATTGTTCACTTTACACAGTATTCACTTTTGGACACTAGAGTAGCTCATAAATATAAACCATTAGGAAACTACGTACAGGATGATTACACAACCCCAGTTTTCGATAGAAACAGTGAAATAATTAAAAATTCAAATCCCCAGAAGAGTGTCTTTATAAAATTGAATGCCTAAATAATGAAATGTATAATTGGAACAAAAAAGGAGTTTAGAAAATGAAGCTAGCATTCATCTCCGACATCCACGGCAATGCCATTGCATTGGATGCGGTATTAAGTGATATAAAAGCAAAAAACGTTGATAAATTATTTGTCCTAGGTGATATATGCTATCGTGGTCCAGAGCCTCAGCGTGCTTTAGATCTAATTCGATCACTTGATTGCGATGTGATCAAAGGAAATGCTGATGAATGGGTAGTACGTGGTGTTCAGCAGGGAGAGGTACCTGGCCATGTTCTTGAACTAATGAACAAAGAAAGAGATTGGATTGTTTCCCAACTGTCTGATGAAAGTGTAGACTACTTAAGAGAATTACCAACACAGCTAACTCTCGACGTTGAAGGTGTAATAATTCAAGCTTTTCATGCTACTCCAGACAGTCTTTTCGAAGTAGTACCTCCTTCAGCAACTGACGAAACTATCCTAGAAAAGTTGGTTAAGACTGACGCAGATATGTTTATCTACGCTCATATTCACAAGTCATACATACGTTTTATCAATGGAAAATGTATTGTGAACATTGGAAGTGTAGGGCTTCCATTTGATGGTTTAAATCATGCCTCGTATTCTATAGTTGACATTAATAAAGGAACAATTCAAACGTCCAATGTCCGCGTAAGTTATGATGTCCAAAAGGTAGCAGAGCAGTACAAGAATGTAGAGTACCCAAATGCAGAAATGATGAGTAATGTGGTCTTAAATGGAAGACTGTAATGGGATTGCTGATAAACGGAGGCATGAAATGTTTATTATAAGATTGCTACTATTAGTTATCCCATTCGTCTACATGGCTTTGATTTGGTTACAAACTAGCAACTTTGATCCAGAATCCGTATATATGCTTTCCACTCAAATAGATATGAGCATTCTTTTATTAATAGGAGCTGGGTTAGAGTTAGCCCATCTTTTTGAATTTGGGCTTCTTTATTTGTTTTTGGTGATGGCTTTCCTGATCTTTGGAAAGCTTTCATACAAAAAAGAAATGTTCGCAGTTGTTCTAGCGATTGGCTATGGATTTGTTGATGAACTGCACCAGTACTACATCCCCTTTCGGTCATTTTCTTTAGTGGATTTGTTGAAGAATTGTATTGGTGTATGGGCGTTGTGGTATGTAGTACATAAGAAATACATGAATATTAGGTCTAGATTTGGAAGTTTACTAAGAAAAATTACATATAAAAAACACAGTAATGACCTAACCATTTAAGATAAAATGGGAGTTATTTGTCGAATATTTCGTTCTTCTCAAAGAACTGTTAATCATGTATAATCTACTTGTTAATGTAGATTAATTAGGGATTTTGTCTTTTTACTTTGATGAGATTTCTTTTTTTACCACAATTGTTCTCTATAAAGAATCCGGTGAAGGAGGTGATATAAAATGGAAAAACCTCTAGTATTGAGCCATCAGCCAATTCGTTTTGAAACTTCACAAAGCTGGAACAAAGGGCATGGACCTGTATCTGGTGATGATGGTAATAGTGATGGGGACAAATATAAACATGAACCGTTCGAACCTAAAAAGGATCATAAGAACAAATAACATGAAAATTTTTGCGGGACAGTATTTCATTATAGGCATAGTAGAAAGTGTACATATTGGTCCCGTACTTTTCTGAATGGTGTTAAAGGAGAAAAAGATGGAGATATATCTACAAATAGGGGAGCATTTAGCATTTATAACATACCAATCTTCATTTATTAAAGCTTTTTTTGAAAGAAACTATTTATCTATAAGTTTAAACCGTATCCAGTTTGACATGTCACTGAATATTTTAGCTGATTATGGTGTACCTTTCACTAACTACGATGTTGAAATTATAAGAGATAAAAATAAAATAACATACCGACGTGCTGATTACCTTATCGAAACCACACAGGATTATAAACAAGCAACCATTCATGTTCATGACGAACTAGCCCTAAAGCATGCTTTGATGAACTTTTACAGTGCTTTTATCCTCCACAACAACTGGGGATTATTAATTCATTCCTCCTGTGTAGTGGAAGAAGGGAATGCTCATATTTTTACAGGCCGTTCTGGAGCGGGGAAGTCGACTGCTGCCAAATTATCAGCACCGAGAGTGCTCCTTTCGGATGAAGCGACGCTTGTCAAAATTGCTCCTGAAGGAATAACGGTTTTTAATTCACCATTTCGTAGCGAGTTAAAGGTAACTGGTAAAGAAACCTCAACACCGCTAGTTAGCATTCAGCTTTTACGGCAAGCTTTGTTCAATAGCAGGAACCAACTAAAAAAGTCAGATGCTGTCTTAAATCTTATGGATAAGGTATTTTACTGGGTACACTGTCCTGAGGAAACGAAAAAGATTATGTACCTGCTATTGAGTTTAGTAGATAAAGTCTCAGTCTATGATCTGCATTTTCAGAAAAATGATACCTTTTGGGAGTTGATTTCATAATGACGCACTACATCCAAAAAGAGAGCTTTGATACTACCCAACTCGATGGAGAGTGGATTATTCTAGATGCTGAGCATTTTACCGTCACAAAGCTTAATGAGATGGGTGGCTATTGTTGGTCATTGCTTAAGGAGAAACAAACGGTTGACTCTATTATTCAATCCATTAAAGCTGAAAACCAAGTTGACCAATCCATTGATGCAGAAGATATTGAGAAATTTTTAAAAGAGCTTATTGAATACGGATTGGTTATTCATGCTGTTTAATCAGGATATTATTTCAGTGCTTCAAAAAACGATTAATAATGAAGGGTGTATTTCCCTACCAAGTGAAGGGAATAGTATGTATCCCCTTATTCAACAAGGAGATATTTGCAGGTTTGCCCCTTTTGATCCAAACTCTTTAAAAAAAGGAGATATTCTCTTATTTTGGGCTTCAAACGGTAAGTTGGTCGCCCACCGATTTTACAAGATGGAATCAGAGAATATATATCGCTGTAAGGGTGACACAAACCTTGGATTTGATGAACCCATTCAAAAAGAACGGATTCTAGGTACACTTGTTTCCATTGAAAAGCAAGGGCATGTAGTTCAACCGAGCAATTTGATCATAGCAGGATGGAGTAAGTTAATTATTACCTTTCCGTTTCTTTCTTTTATTCTTAGAAGCTATTTAAATAGAAGATTTTAAGATGGAGTGTCATTATGAATAGAGTTCAGCAGCTCTTACCTCGCATGAAAGAATATATTGTGCTTAAGGATATTAAAAAAACCTTTGGATTATTGAAGCCTTTTGTTTTGAAGCGATGGAAGGCTTATTTGGTTTTATTGTTATTATTATTTGTTGATATTTTTTTAACAGTTGCGTTTGCTTCATTTTTTGGAAAGATTGCTGATGCTGCGGTTCGTGCAGATTTCGAGGAAATCAAAACACTCATCCCAATTGCTCTTACACTGGTTGTAATAAGTATTTCCTTTTCTTTCGCAGATATTTACTTTGAAACAGTAGCAACAAACGGTGTAAAACGAGATATTAAAGACTATTTATTTAGCCACATTTTAAGACTTCCAACAAGCCGCTTCTCTCAAATGAAATCTGGAGAAGTTATTACGTATTTTACAAATGACATTCATAACCTTGACGGTGTTATTGGGAGCAGCTTAATTAACCTCATCAGACTTCCACTCATTTTTTTGGTCGTCTTTATTTATCTTCTTCAGTTAAATATGACGATGTCTCTTCTAACCCTCCTTGCCACACCATTGGCCATTTTAGCTGGAGCCGTATTTGGGGTGTTGCTTCGTCGAAATAGTAGAAAGCTCAACACCCTTTTTGAAAAAGTAAATGCACATCTTAGCGAAACCTTTCATGGTATTTCTGTTATTCGATCTTTTACTTTAGAAAAGAAATCCTACCAAGAATTTTCTTCTCAAAATGAAGAACTCTATCATCTTGAGCTTACTAATGCAAAGTTAAGAGGATATTTTTCCTCAGGGGGAAATCTGCTAAGTGCGGGCTCTTACTATATCAGCCTTTTATTAGGGGCATATTTTGTTTCTAAAGGATCTATGACGGTAGGAGCATTATTAACCTTTCAGAGTCTTGTCGGTTACTTAGTCAGTCCTATGACTCGACTAGCAGGACAATGGGCAGGCTTTCAGCGATCTCTTACATCAGTGGAAAGAATACTAAAGGTAACCGAAGAAAAGGCAGAATCTCCTCGATTACCTTCCTACACACCTAGAGAGAGTCTTTCACATGCGATGGAATTTAAAGGGATAACCTTTAGCTATAATGAATCAACTCAGGTGTTTAAAAATTTACAACTATCCATTCCAGCCAACAAAGTCATCGCCCTAGTAGGCCCAAGCGGAGCAGGAAAAAGCACCCTATTCAACCTACTCCAAGGTTTCTACCAGCCACAAAAAGGAGACATTCTTTTTGATGGAGTGTCCATAAAGGAAATGACCGTATCAAAATTAAGAAGCACGATCGCCAGTGTGCCTCAAGAAACATTCCTTTTTGCTGGAACCATACGGGAAAACCTCATGCTAGCCAGACCAGGAATCACTGAAAAAGAAATGATTCGTGCTGCACAAGACGCCTGCATCCATGATTTCATTCAAACTCTTCCAAACGGTTACGATACAGAAATTGGCGAAAGAGGAATGAAGCTTTCAGGAGGCCAGAAGCAGCGAATCGCGATTGCCAGGGCAATATTAAAGGATGCGCCTATTCTTTTATTAGACGAAGCAACCTCCGCACTTGATACGGAAACGGAATACTATGTGAAGGAAGCTCTGAGCTCACTAAAGAAAAATCGAACCACTCTTGTCATTGCTCATCGTTTATCAACGATTGAAAGTGCTGATTTAATTTTGGTAATGGATCGAGGGAAAATCGTTCAGCAGGGATCACATGAGGAGTTAATTAACCAGCCAGGATTATATCAAACATTAAGTCGTACAAAGTTTAAACCTAAAGTTGAACTATCACTTGCATAAAGAAAGGAGGGTGTGCCATGAAATGGATTCAGGCTTTGTATGAATCAGAGGTAACCCTAGATTCATATGATTACAAATCTCTACTAAAAGAAATCATGGAGTTTGGTGTTGCTCCTCAAAGTTACTACCAATTAAAGCAACAAGGAACTTTAGGTCGAACACCTGTATTTTTTCAGGAACGCTTGAAGGAGCAGTACGAAGAAAATCTCTTTTTATCTCTTTTTATCAAAAGCCAATTAACGAAAGTGTTGGATTGCTTTGAGCAAGCTGAACTTCCAACTATTCCGTTGAAGGGAGTGCTTTTTGCTGAAAAGTACTTTGGTCATATTGGGGCAAGAGGTACATCAGATATAGATGTACTCATTCAGGCGAAGGACTTGCAAAATGCAATATCCGCAGTTATCTCTTTAGGTTATTCCGTTGAAGAGGAACCGATTGCTGGACATTTTCACTGTAGCTTTAGTAAACCGATTCCGAACTCAAAGATTCCTTTAACGATAGAGTTACACTGGAACTTATTGAAGGATGATACCTCCAAGCTCCGGATAGAAGAGTTTTGGAAGGGAGCTAGGACTTTAGGAAACTACCAATATATAAAAGAACTTTCAGATTATCATACCTTTTATATGATTTGCTTGCATGGATGGAGACATAATCTGGACTCTCCGAAACACTTTTTAGATATCATTCAACTGATTTATCGGATTGGTGACAGAGTGGATTACATACAATTGCTAGTTCAGGCTAGACATCATCGTACTCAAAAACGGATGATCCGTACTCTTGCAATCGTTTATCAACAGCACCCATACTTGCAAAATGTAAAACCATTGCCTGTTAAAAGACCTAACTTATGGGATTATAATGCGTTTAGAAATGGACACAAGAAACAGTTAAAGAACTATTTAGATTTTGTGGACTACTCCTTTTTTAGCTATGATAGCTTATCCCATAGTAAAAGTGAATTTTTCAGCTGGATTAAATCCTTAAGACCAACCAAACCACTTGTTATATCCTCTACTAAACACCAGTAGCTGTAGCGCTTACCAAAAGGCTTACAGCTATTTTTCATTCCTCAAATTTATAACATTCTCAAATTATATATCATATTTACTATTGTCTTCCTCACTTTCACATGGTAAAGTAGGTTTATTCTTTTTGAAAGGCGAATGTTTTATGGTTTTATAATAATAATGTTCGTGTTTTTGATAATTCGATCCTAAGGTAAGTAAAATCCGTTATGAACTTTCCATAACGTTTTTAGATATTTATAGAATTTACTAAGGAGAGATGTTAGTGAGGAAGAATAGGTGGTTGATCGCATTATCAGCAGTGGGGATTCATATTTCCATTGGATCCGTGTACGCATGGAGTAACTTTACTGCGCCGTTAAAAGAGATGTTTGGTTGGTCTGATTCTGAAGTGGCTTTAACCTTTAGTATTGCTATTTTATTTTTAGGATTATCTGCGGCCTTTTTAGGACATTTTGTAGAGAAATATGGACCGAAAAAAGCTGGGTTACTAGCAGCGGTTTTCTTTGGGATTGGGATGACAGGGGCAGGGTTTGCTGTTGATATGGAATCCAAGTCCTTGTTGTATTTATTTTATGGGGCACTTGGAGGAATTGGTTTAGGTGTGGGTTATATTGCTCCTGTTTCAACTCTCGTAAAATGGTTTCCTGACAGAAGAGGCTTAGCAACAGGATTAGCCATTATGGGATTTGGTTTTGCGGCAGCGATAGCTAGCCCGATCATGAACTCGTTAATTACCTCTGTTGGAGTGGCTAACACATTTTACATTCTAGGTATCTCTTATTTTCTCATCATGGTTGTCTCTTCTTTATATCTTGAAAAACCACAAGAAGGCTGGTTGCCAGAAGGTTTTAAAGAGAAGATTGCTAGTGGAAAAGCAAAGGCTACGTTGGATTTATCACAATTAACAGCGAATCAAGCTGTTAAGACCAAGCGTTTCTGGTATTTGTGGTTCATGTTATTCATTAACATTACCTGTGGAATTGCGATTTTAGCAGTAGCAAAACCACTAGCGATGGAGAGCATTGGGATTGACATGGCAACAGCTGCCGCATTAGTTGGTGCGATTGGAATCTTCAATGGTCTTGGACGAATTGGCTGGGCTTCATTATCGGATTATATTGGTAGACCAAACACGTATACCGCATTTTTTGTACTGCAAATGGTTATCTTCTTTTTCTTGCCACAAGTGTCCATTCAATGGTTGTTTATGGGCATGCTGATCGTTGTTTATACATGTTATGGTGGGGGATTCGCATCGATTCCAGCTTATATCGGCGACTTGTTTGGAACGAAGCAGTTAGGCGCCATTCATGGATATATTTTAACCGCATGGGCAGCTGCTGGTTTGGCGGGTCCACTGTTCGCAGCTTGGATCAAGGATACGACAGGAAGTTATGCAGGAAGCTTAACCTTCTTTTCGGGATTATTTGTAGTTGCACTCGTTCTTTCTCTATTAATTCGCGCTGATATTAATAAGTTAAAATCGAAAGCCGTAATCGAGTCAGTAAAAAAGGCAGGATAAATAGAAGGGTTCATGCTAAAAGATAAGCATGAACCCTATTCTTTACTCACCAACCACCTTCATTAACTCCGCATAAAACTTCACCGCATTCACAAAATTCTCCACACTTATATGTTCATTTGTACCGTGCATCCGGTTCAAGTCTTCTGACGAGATTTGTACCGGTAAAAATCGGTATGTGTTACGAGAGACCAAATCGTAATGTTTGGCATCTGATCCTGCAAACATCAAATAAGGAGCAATGATCGCATCATTGTATACATTTCTTGCTGCTTGCTGAACAGCCGCAAACTCCCAGCCATCCACAGAAGATACCTTTGTTGCTTGACTTCCATCCACTGAGACTGTAATTTCTTCGTCATCTATTGTATCGACGATGAACGTTTCCACCTCTTCCAGCGTATCACCTGGCATCAAACGTAAATTGATTTTGGCGGATGCTATCTCGGGTAGAGCATTTTCTTGTTCCCCCGCTTGAAAAATGGTCGGTGCTATGGTGGTGCGAATCAAGGCAGAGGTTGCCGGTTGTTGAAGTAGAACTTTTTCAATAAGGGGTTCGTAAAGGAATTTATTCGCAAACACATACTTCATAAAAAAACTCATTTCGGGGGCTACGAATTCAAATAAGTCTTCTCCAGGTCCTTGTAGGTCAGCAGGGAACTGAGTTTCTTCAAGTTTCGAGATAGCGGTTGCAATTCTGCCGATATTCGTACGTTCCTTAGGCTGTGAAGAGTGACCGCCACTGCCTTCAATCTTTAATTCTACAGTGGCATACCCTTTTTCAGAAATTCCCACCACACCTACTGGCTCCGTTACACCTGGTACCATATTTTCTACGATCGCTCCACCTTCGTCGATCACAAAATCAAATTCTATGCCCCGGTCTTTTAATGTGTTTGCAATAGCGAGAGCTCCTTTTTCTCCTCCTACTTCTTCGTCAAACCCGAACATAAAATACACATCTCTACTAGGTTGAAATTCTTGTTCCAACAAATATTCAGCTGCTTCAAGTATTCCGATCACACCAATTTTATCGTCTAATGTGCCGCGTCCCCAAATTTTCTCATCCACAACCGCTCCACTAAAAGGAGCCTCCTCCCACTTGCTTTCGGTTCCTTCTAGTACAGGTACAACATCATAATGACCAGTAATACCGATCGGGTTTTTGTTGGAATGTTTCCCTGTCCACTTATAAATCAAGCCATATTCATTAATCTTCTCTAATGTAAGCTTTTGGTGAACTAGAGGATAAGATGTTTCTAAAAACAAAATAAATCGATCAAATTCTTCATAATCAAACTGTTTGTAGTCATGATAAGATACCGTTTTATACGTAATCGCTTCAGAGAATCGGTTCACGGCTTCCTTCTCATTGATTTGAACCTTGCTTGCAATAGGAGAGGGCTGTCTTGATGTTACGGTAAGTGAAATAATTGCAGTTACTAAGAGAAATATGCCAATCAGACCTAATAGAAAAAAAGTAATTCGTCTTTTCATTATTACCCTCCATTCATTGGAAAAGCTCATCACTATCAATATATTGAATAAAACAAATGAAATCCCTTACTGAGTGAAAAAATATTTTTAGTCGGTGTGTTATTCAGCTAAAGGTATCCCGAGATTTGTCGATATTTCATCTAGGTAAACAAAGTATTTATAGAAGAGGTGCACTATGGCAACACATTATGAAAAACTGGGGACGAAGTTACTGACGTATACAGTAATCTCGCTCTATCTATCGGCGATTCCGATCATTGGGCTCATGTATTTTTTCAAGCAAATTGAGCTTGGACCGATGATTGGTTTCTTTGTGTTAACGGTAATCGTTTGTTCTTTACTATTTGTGATTAACAAAAAACTTGCAAGCTTCAGTTGGACGAAGTATCTAGTAGTCTCGTTAATGTTTATTGCGAGTCATTTTCTACTAATAGCTATTCCAACGTTTAATGCTTGGACGATTTTTATTCTGTATTTGATCTTTTCCATTGTTTACTTAGATCGAAAAGTGATGATAATGGCAACGGCTCTTATGTTATTCGTTTTTACCATTCAGTTTTTTATTAATCCAGCATTTCAAGCAGTTCAATTGCCAGTTCTGGATCTGGTTGTTTTGTACGTGTTAATTGCGATGTGTGGTGTGGCTGGAATCATTATCTCTGTTATTGGTAGAAAAGTAGTTTCTGATGTGAACGTGCACTTAGAAGAATCAAAAAATCAGCAACAGCAACTCCAACAAACCTTTGAGAACATAAAAAGCTCTGTCCAAGGGTTATTATCTTTTTATCAATCCATTCAAGCCGAGGTAAGTCACACGGGCAAGGCAACGGAGGAAATTGCGGTTGGTTTTGGGGAAGTGGCAAAAGGGGTGGAATACCAAGCGGTTTCCATTCATGATATTAAGGATAATATTGAAAAAATTCACAAGGAAATCTCTCTAGTTACTCAAACATCAGAGGAGATGAAGACTTTATCTGGTAAGACAGGTGAGTCCACTCAAGTGGGGGCAGCACACTTATCTCAGCTTGCTTCTAACATGGGGAAAGTGGAAAGTAGCATGACGGAAACAGTAGGCTTGATGGGAACACTTGCCGCCGAAAATAGTAAAATTGAAGAAATGCTTGGTTCGATTAAAGGAATCACGGAACAAACGAATTTGCTTGCTCTTAATGCAAGTATTGAAGCGGCTCGCGCTGGAGAACAAGGCAAGGGGTTTGCGGTCGTTGCCGACGAGGTTCGAAAATTAGCCGAACATTCTCGTCAAGCAACCGAAGAAGTAGGAAGTATGTTAACGGATATTTTTTCTAAAGTTATTCAGCTTCAAGAAAAGCTCGATACAAGTAAAAATGCTTTTGAATTAAGCTCGAAAGCGGCAAAAGAAGCAGAAAATATTCTTCAGCTCATTAGTCAAAATGCAACCAATGTATTTTCGCAAGCGGATCAAATCCAGCATAAAACGAAGTCTTTATTATCAGCTTCGGACAGCATTGTAAATGAAGTGACTTCAATTAGTAATATTACGGAAGAAGCATCCGCCACAACGGAAGAAATTTATGCTGGAGTGGAAGACCAAAGACATTCGATGAAAGAGGTTATTTCTAGCTTGGATCAACTGAATGATTTGATTGTAGCTTTGGAGAATATTGTGGGTCAAAATTCAAATAACTAAAAATAGAGCGTCCTCGAATTAATCACGGGGACGCTTTTTTACGAAAAAATAAATCACAAAAATCATGATAACAACAGTTGCCAAGATGAGTTGAAGTTTGGTATCAAATTTCAGAACTTGGTGAACCCCATAAGCCTCGATAAACAAAGAAGGGATCTTTCCAATCGTACTCACTATTCCGAAAGCTACTATATTCATCTTGCCAATCGCAGCAGTCAACGTCACGAAACCTGACGGAACAAACGGTAACAGCCGAAGCATAAGAACAATCGCAACAGCTTCAAAACCTTTCGATTGATACAATCGGTCAAGGAGGAGTCGAACCGATCTCCACTTGACGTGTACCTTTTCCTTCATCCGCGAAAATCCTTTTCGATAGAGCCAAAAGCTCACAATGGCACCAAGTGCTTCTCCTATAATAGAAACAACTAACCCAACCTCAAAACCGAGGATAGAAATATTCGCTGCTGTTAAAAAGGCACTCGGAATAACACCAGCCACAGCGATGAGCACATTCCCAATTACACTTCCAATAATAAAAAGAATTTCGTTCATTGTCCGTCCTGCCACTTGTACCCTAATCCCCATACGGTTTGTAAGTGCTCATCAGCAGGGAAGTGGGCTTTTCTTAATTTTTCTCGGAGATTCCGAACATGGGAGTCAATGGTTCTATCCTCAGTAGCAACACCATGGCCCCAAATCGAGGTGATTAAATGGTCGCGTGTAAATACTCTATTTGGATGGGTTAAAAAAAGCTCCATCATGGAAAATTCCTTTGGTGTTAATGGAATCGGTGTTTTTTCATAATGCAGGTCAAAGGATTCTAGATTCAAAACTAGCCCTTTAAAAGTTAATAGTTGGCTTGTGGACTTATGTCTTCTTAATACAGCCCCAATTCGAGCAAGTAGTTCGTCTTCATCAAATGGCTTTGAGATATAATCATCCGCACCAATATCGAGTCCCTTCACAACATCGGTCTTATCCGTTCGTGCCGTCAACATGATAATGGGAATATCCCATTTTTTTCTGATTTCTGCACATAACGTCCAACCGTCCATCTCAGGCATCATGATATCAAGAAGCACGAGGTCAACCTGATAGGAGAATAAGTATTCAAGAGCAAACAAAGCAGAAGTGTGTGGAACACATTTGTATCCTTTTGGTTCTAGATAAAGACTTAATAAATCCAACATTCTTTGCTCATCGTCCACCAGTAAGATCGTTTTCATCACTCCACGCTCCCCTAAACATCATTTGAAATTCTGTTCCTTGTTGTATTTGGCTTTTCACAGTAATCGTTCCGTCATGTTTATTTACTAGTTCCTTGACAATGGAAAGACCAAGACCGGCACCACCTAGCATGCGAGTCCGCGATTTATCTACACGGTAAAAACGGTTAAAGATATGTGGTAAATCCTCTTCAGGAATGCCGTTACCGGTATCACGAATTGTCACAAAAAGCTGGTTTTTCCTTAGTTCAACCATCACGCTAGTACTTCCACCATTTGATGAATATTTCATTGAATTATCCAGTAAGTTCAAAAAAATCTGTTCCATTCGGATCGGGTCAGCATGTAAAAAGAAATCCTTTTGGCAGGAGATGTGAAGAGTCATTCCCTTCTCCTTAAAAGCTGGAGCTAGTTTCGCCTCCACTTTTTCAAGAATCTCCTTTATGTTGACTTCCTTTTTTTCAATCAAGAACGAATTCTGGTCCATTTTGGCTAAGTCAAATAGCTGCTTAATTAAGTCATTTAAACGATTGGTTTCTTCAAGAATAATAGCTAGGTAGTTCCGTCTTTCTTCCTCAGATAACTCGCGCTTCATGACGATTTCTGTGTACCCTTTTATATAAGTGATCGGTGTTCGTAATTCATGCGATATACTTGCTAGAAAGTCATTTCTCTCTTGCGTTAAAAAGGTAAGATCATGTGCGAGCGATTCAATCGATTTAGCCAGATCGCCAAGTTCATCGTTCCCTGTTTCAGGCAAGGAGATGGAGTAGTTCCCTTGGCTGATTTGAAAGGTTGCATCCTTCATATTGATAAGAGGCTTGGTGATTGCTTTCGAAAGCAAAGCGATAATAAATAATGTTAGACCAACCGTTAAGAACCCAGCAAGGAGGAAATGTTGGTTTAATCGTTTAATTAATGAATGAACGGTTTCTGTGTCTTGAAACATGAACACATATCCAATGATTTCTCCCTCATTTTCTAACGAGCTAACGGTAGAAATGAAAGGTTCTGTCTCCCAATCATTCTCGATAATGACACCTTCCTGAGGAATCTCTTTTGAGGGGAGCTTTACGTTATCAATGAGTTGTTCATTTTTACTCGAAGAACCAAGAATCTGTAAATCAGCATCGGTTACGACTACATCTGTTGTGGATTCTGTCTCCATTAAAGCAACGTGGGTTATGGTTTCTGGGGTAAAATGGTTCTCTAAAATCGCACGATGGGAATTCCCGCGAGCTTGAAGGGCATTCAGTTCTTCTTGTATCCGTGATTCTACTAAAGCGGAATGAAGAAAGAAGAACATAAACGATTCAAGTCCTAAAATACATAAAAAGAAAATGGCACCTAATTTGATCGATAGCTTTTTCAAAGGGAAATCTCCTTTTCCTGTCATACTTCTATAGTAATCGAAATTACTATGGAAATCTTAATTTATGGATAAGAAAAATAGGGCAATACTAGCAGATGACAAAAAAGAATCAAACTTTATGCATAAAATCTGCACAAAGTGTTGATAAAGTGAAACTATGTTTTCACTTTTAGCTGCTTGTACTTCGAATGGAGATGAGTGATGGTACCGAGATGGTTCTTGATGCATTAGAAGAGTATAAGGTAGAGCAAATCACCGGTAACGATCCACTAAATTTGCATTAGCAGTTGATAAAAGTATGCCGAGACGTATGGGGGGAACGGAACCGGGACATGGTTCACATTAATAGTAGGAGGACCTTTTTAAGATGAATAAATTTTTATTAGTGGCTGCTATTAGTCTTTTCACATTAACGGCTTGCAGTCAAGAAGACGAGACAGCGCAATCAGAGGAGTCAACAAATCAAACAGAAACTCAGGGCTCAGATGCACAGGATGAAACCAAAGATTCAACTACAGTCTCGCTTGCATCACATGCCTTTTTTGAATCGTTCGCTGGAAAAATAGATCATATCCACGGGCTCGGGTATGTGGGAGATCAAGAGGCTGCCTTTTTTGCAGCTCATGACGGGTTAAAGGTATATGAGAACGGGACATGGTTAAAAACAAAGAAAGAAAATAATGATTATATGGGCTTTAATGCGACCGATGATGGATTTTATTCCAGCGGTCATCCAGGAACAGATTCTAAGTTGCCCAATCCGATTGGCATTATGAAAAGTGTGGATAATGGTCAAACCTTACAAAGTCTTGGGTTTGAAGCCGAAGTGGATTTTCATCTTATGGCGGTTGGATATAACAATCATCAGATTTTTGCGATGAGCCCGCATAAAAATTCCATTATGAAGGCCGATGCATTTTATGTGAGTGAAGACGAGGGAGCCAATTGGAAGGAAGTTGCAGCAAGTGGTTTAAAAGGTGAGTTCATCGGATTGGCTGTACATCCAACCGATAAAAACATATTGGCTGCAGCGGGTGAAGACGGAATCTACTTATCTAAAGACCAGGGGGAAACATTTGAGTTACTAACAACAGGAACACAGGGGACAAGTGTTTATTTTACAGATGATAGCCTCCTTTACGGTGAATATGATGGTCAGCCTTCATTTGTAATAAGAAACTTAACCGATGATAAAGAAGAGGAAATTGCCTTGCCGGAGATGAAGGAAGACGCCGTCATGTACGCCGCGATCAATCCGAAAAACGAGCAGGAAATCACATTCGTCAGCTTTAACAATGACATTTACCAAACCACCAATCACGGTGAAAGCTGGAATTTGCTAGCGAAATCAGGAAATTTACAATAAAGAATCTGTCGTAGAGAAGTAGTTCTCTACGTCTTTTTTATGTAGAGAAAGTATATTTTTTTCCTCTTAAAGGATAATAATCCTAGGATAATTTTTACTTTGTGAAAGCTCGGTGAGAAGTTTGATGAAAAAAGGGAGTAACAAAAAATCTGAGAAAAAACCAGAAATAACGACCATAAGGGAAGCGTTTGATTCTCTAAGGAAATCAACTGATTTTGTGTTTTACAAAAAAGATCATGGCAACGTTCCGTATGTTATTTCCTATTTTTCAAGTATTGTGGATGCGGAAATAATTCATCAATATATCCTACCGAATTTGCTGGAAATCAGTGACTTGGAGGAACTCAAGTCAAAGATTCCGATTGAGGAAATTATTGATGTCATAAGCCCGAAGGATCTAACTGAAAAGCTTCCTTCAGGATATGTGTATATTTACTTTACAGATTCAGATCATCATGGAGTATTAATTCCAGCACAAAAAGATGATAATCGGTCCATCTCTCCACCAGAGGTAGAATTTAGTGTCGTCGGCCCGAAGGAATCTTTTATTGAATCATTAGATACCAATATTTATCTTATTCGAAAAAGGTTACCGATTGATAGCCTAAGAGTGGAAAAATTCACAATCGGGGACTTATCAAATACCGAAGTAGCTTGCTTATATATTGAAGATATTGCAGATGAAGAAAACATAAATACAGTTAGGCAGCGATTGAATGAAATCGATTTTGATGCGATCGGGGATACGGCATATATTTCACAAATTATTGCGGACAATCAGCGATCCCCCTTTCCACAAATTCTTGATACGGAAAGACCAGATCGGGTAGCAACCGCATTGGCTGAGGGGAAGCTAGCCATATTAGTCGATCGATCACCACATGCATTGATAGGCCCTACTACTTTTAATGAGTCCATCTCCACTTTTGAGGACTATTTATTAAATTGGTATGCTGCTTCCTTCATTCGGATTGTAAGAATCGCATCCATTGCCTTCTCTATTTTGATCACACCTATTTATGTCGCGACTTTGACGTATCATTATGAGTTAATTCCAAAGGATTTATTGGCAACATTAATTACGTCCAGAAGAGCGATTCCCTTACCGCCGATCTTGGAAGCTCTGTTTCTAGAGCTGACCATTGAATTACTAAGAGAGGCCGGAGCAAGACTTCCAACGAAGGTCGGGCAAACAATCGGTATCGTAGGCGGGATCGTTATCGGGACTGCGTCAGTTGAAGCTGGGTTAACAAGTAATGTTTTACTAATAATGGTAGCCTTGGCAGCACTGGCTTCGTTTACCACACCAACCTATCAATTTGGTAACACGATTCGTTTGATCCGTTTTCCGTTTTTATTATTTGCACATGCATGGGGATTAATCGGGATTGTTCTCTGCTTTTCTTTATTGGCAGGACATTTATTGCAGTTAACCTCATTAGGGAGACCATATCTAGAGCCCTTTTATCCTACAAGGGTTAGAGATTTAAAGGATACCATTATTCGACTGCCATTTTCCAAGCTAAGTCGAAGGCCAGTTCAAAATCATCCCGAACAGAAAAAACGCTTCTCACCAAAAGATGAAAGAGTTCATCGAGATATTGATGAATAGCTCGTTAGAAGGAGTTGTTCCTTTGTGACTACCATCCCAGACCGTTTAAAAGTGTCACCATTTTTTTCTTTTTATCTGGTCCAAGCGATCCAAATAGGAGTTGGAATATTAGGTTTTCAACGAATTCTCACAAAAGCTGTCGGAAATGATGCGTGGATGTCTATCATTTTAGGAGGAATAGGAGTTCACGTAATCATATGGATGATTTATCAAATTCTTAATAAACAAAACGGAGATATTACAGACGTACATCGGGTTCTTTTTGGCAAATGGATAGGATCGGCCTTTTCTATTTTGTTAGTCTTATACTTTTGTTTATTAACAACGACTGTCTTAAGATCCTATATTGAAGTGGTACAGGTGTGGGTGTTTCCTGGAATTAGAGTTAGCCTTTTCTCGATTGTGATATTGATTATTGTTTTTTACATTGTTAACGGGGGCCTCCGTACCGTTACTGGGATAGCGGTATTAGGAGTTGTCCTGCCTGCATATTTGCTGTTTTCCTTGTTTTTTCCCTTAAAGTATGCATTTTTTGAAAATCTGCTGCCTATTTTTAATCACTCCGTGTTAGAAATTATGAAATCAACAAAACAAATTTCATTAAGTGTGTTAGGGTTTGAAACATTGCTTTTTTATTATCCATTTTTTAAAGATCCGAAGAAATCTCAAAAATGGGCTCATCTAGGTTCAGCATCGACGATCTTTGTTTATCTTGCGGTTATGATCGTAAGTATTGCGTACTTTTCTGAAGAACAATTAAACCGAAATATATGGGCAACCCTTACCATGCTAAAAATAGTTCAACTTCCATTTGTCGAGCGAATCGAATACGTTGCAATTTCTTCTTGGTTATTTGTGATTTTACCGAATCTTTGTTTAGCGATGTGGTCTGCTAGCCGGGGGGCAAAACGAGTCTTTAAAAAGAAACAACGGACACTATTAGTGGTACTATTATTAATCGTTTGTGCAGGCAATTGTGTTTTAAAAACCCGTGAGCAAATTGATATGATAAGTAACTTTACTGCTGAAATAGGTTTTTATTTAATTTTTGGTTATATTCCTTTTCTATTTCTTTTTAGTACAATTTTTTATCGTATGAAAGGGAGGAAATCCGCATGATGAAGGTCTTTTTCTTACTGATTTCCATAATGGTATTAACAGGCTGTGTAGAACAAAAAATTATTGATGATATCAATATTATGAGTGCGGTTGGCTATGATGCTAGAGAAGATGGAGAAGTAAAAGGGACTATCGTTATCCCCGTATATAAAGCGGATAAAAGTATATCGAATGAATCTTTTATGAGTGTGGCTAAAGTGAGCAAAGAAATTAACCGGCAATCACAAATGAAATCAGCCGATCCATTAGAAAATGGAGGAATTGAAGTTGTTCTATTTGGAAAAGAGATAGCGGAAAGAGGAATATACGAAATAACGGATACATTTGAACGTGATGCTGGTATTGGTTCTCGATTGTATTTGGCTGTTGTTGACGGCAATGCGGATGAGGTATTGGAGAAGAATCTTGGAAATCTTGGAACAGGAGCCTATTTAAATACTTTATTTGAACATAATATGAGGCACCGAGAGTTGCCTCGGTCGAATCTTCATTTATTTATGTACTCGTATTATTCAAAAGTAAAGGATTCTTTTCTTCCTTATGTTAAATTGACAGGAAATAAAGTGAAGATTATTGGAATCGCCTTATTCGATGAAGATAAAGCTGTAGACTATCTAAATGACAAAGATATGTTTTTTTTTAAGTTGCTTATGGAGAATTTCAGAAATGGTGCTTACACATTTAAAGTTGGGAAGGATTATGTAACGACCTATAATATAACGATGAAAAGGAAGTATCATATTGAAGATCCTTTGACTCAACCAAAAGTGAAGTTGAAAGTCCAACTAGAAGCACATATAAGAGAATTTTCAGGGAGAAAACTTGGTCCAGAAGTTATTGATAGGGCTGGTAAATCGTTGGAAGAGCAAATAAATCAAAGAACAGAAGAATTACTTAATCGTTTCCGAGATGAAGGAATCGACCCGGTTGGCATTGGAGTATTAGCAAAAACCCAAACAAAAAATTTTAATCCAGAGCAGTGGAATACGGTCTATCCCAACACCACTTTTCAAGTAACGAGTAAAGTGTTAATTACAGAAACAGGAGTAATTGAATAAGCTAAAGAAACCTCATTTAATGGGGTTTTTATTTTATTTATAACAATGGATCCATCCTGGTTTCCTTTATTTAGAAAATGTATTCTTTAACCGTTGACATTATAGGGTAGGAGGGTATAGTATGAAGATATACAAAAGAAAGGTAAGTAAATAATGAACTGGAGGAATAAGATCATGAAAAAGTGGACTTTATCAGCCATTCTGTATGTATTCTTGGTTGTTGCTGGATACACGATTTATAATGGATTTTTTCAAGAAGAAGAAAGTTCAGCTGCACAAAGAGAGAGTGATACCCATGGTCATTCAGAAGAAGAACAAGTACAGGGTCACACGGAAGAAGAAGGTCATGAAGGACACGTAGCCGAGAGTGAAGTAAAGGTTACACTCGATTACAAAGAGGATCTATTACACATCGCTTTGGCTGATGATGAGGGGAATCCTGTATCAGACTTGGAGATTAATCATGAAAAATATATGCATGTTATAGTTGTGAATGAACACTTAGACACGTACCAGCATATCCACCCGAATGAAGTTGGAGTGGGAGAATACGAAGTTCCTATTGAATTAACAGAGGATCATTATAAAGTGTTCGTTGATATCAAGCCTAAGGATTTATCCTATACAGTTCAACCGATGACTTTAGTCGTCGGAGATACTACTGTTGCTCACGGTCATGAGCTACAACCTGATAATGATCTTACTCAGGAGATTGATGGGAAAAAGGTTACTTTACAAATTAGTTCACAAACAGCTGGAGAACCAGTGACACTTAATTTTGACCTTGATACAAGTAATTTAGAACCATATTTAGGTGCAATGGGCCATGTCGTCATTCTAGATGAACATGGAGAAAAGTATCTTCATGTACACCCAGAAGATGCTACAAAACCTGTATTTGGTACTCAGTTTGACCAACCGGGAATTTATAAAATATGGGCAGAATTTAAGCAAGATGGGAAAGTGAGAGTCTTTCCGTTTGTAGTGGAGATCGAGTGAAAATAAGGAGAGGTACAGACTTATGGTTCACGTCTGTACCTCTTTTATTGTTACACTTGGCTTTCAAATAAGGTGTTTCGATTATTATATTTAGATATTAAGAAGAGCAGCAGTACGTTAATCATCAATAAGAAAAGGCCAACAAAAAGAAGGATAATCGGGCTAATAATTAACATTCCTGTCGCTTGACCTCCGAATAAAACAACAATAGGAAGGATGACCAGTCCACCGATTTGCTGAGCTTCCTGAAAGCTTTTTGACCTGGCTGACACTAATACCTCTATTAAAATGGTAAATAGGGTGATGATTGGTGATAACCAAATTACTAGTAATATCCAGTTTGTATTTGGAAAAATAAAACCGTCAAAGATTGGATATGTAATGGCAGTCGTAATGATACCAAAAATGACAAAGCTGCCGATTGTTAAAACCATGGTTGGTACAAAAGCGGAAAGTACCTTTCCAATAAACAATTCCTTTACTGTGATCGGTGCAAATAACAGGCTCTCTAAGGTGCCTCTTTCCTTTTCCCCAACAAAACTATTAAGAGCAATCATCATGGAATTGATTACGGGAATAAGTAGAAACATAGAACCTAACAAATAGTTTACAACCACATAAATGATTTGATGGTTAAACGTTGGTAACGCGTTAATCGTGTCTTTAGTTTCTCCGTTAGGCAGACCAGATAAAATGGTGTTTGTCATTGTCTCTATATCAGAAGAGGTGAGAGGAACAAAATTAATAAGTAAAATAAGTGCAGTGGGAAGTAGGACAGCAAAAATCAAGGGCAGGATGATCAGACCGATGAGCACTTGTTTATTACTTGTTATGCCCTTAATATCTTTCATAGCTATAGTCCAGACTAGTTGCTTATTTATCTTCATTTTTCACACCTCTAATCTGAAAATACAAACTCTCTAAATCTCTATTTTGAATCTCTACATGGTGAATCCAGAACTGCTTCTTCAATATTTCCTCTAATAATCTAGGCAGTTCGTCTTTTGTTTGCAAGATAAATGTGACAAAAGAGCCTTCCTGTTTGACTACTTTATATAGAGGATTTAGTTCGTTTACAACCGCGTTTGTTTCAATTTTTACAGAGATTTCTTTGATGTATTTTGTTTCTAATTCTGATTTGGTACCGGACTCAATAATGGTACCATGATCCAAAAATAAATATTGTGTACAAACGCTTTCAATCTGGTGCAGAATATGAGAGCAAAGGAAGATCGTGGTTCCGTATTTCTTGTTTAGTGTATGGATATTTTGCAGTACCATTTGAATGCCTTCTGGGTCCAATCCATTTGTTGGTTCATCTAAGAACAAGATGGTCGGGTTATGTAAAATGGCTTTTATGATTCCTAATCTGCGTTTCATTCCTGTGCTATATGTACCCACTTTTTTCTGTTGATGGTCGGCCAGTTGAAAGTCCTCGAGCAATTGTTGTATTCTCTCCTCATCATTGACTCCGTAAAGTTTGCCAAAGAATATAAGATTATCAACACCACTCATTTCGTGATATAGACCAGCTCCATCAGTTAGTATACCGCTGATTTTTCGGATCTCATGACCTTGTGTATGTGGATCCCAATTGTTGACCAGAATCTGTCCTGCTGTGGCTTCGATGACTCCATTTAATAATCGAATGATAGTGGTCTTCCCACTGCCATTTGGTCCTAGCAACCCGACAATATCGCCTTTATTTACTGTGAAAGAAACATCATGTAAGACGGGCCGAGCATCAAAGTGTTTTTGTATTCCTTCTACTTGAATAATTGGAACCAATCTTTTATCCCCCTTTTTAAAATAAACCTATAACAACAGTTTTTATGTAACTAACCACTTGTAAAAAAAAGTAACTAGATTTATTCTAGTAATGTTGAATTTCCATTATTAAGGTAATTATATCATTAATAAGGTAGAGAAAAACGAACAGGAGAGCACGTTTTGAATAAAATAAACTCATTACAACAATTAATTGAATTCATCCCAGTATTTAAAGCAGCCATTCCTGCTGACCTATCGATTGCCGTCTGTAATCTAGAAGAATTCATTGCCTATTTTCCAGGTGAAAATATTGATTTAAACATTAAAGTTGGCCAAAAAATTAATCGAGAAGAACCACTTTCTATTGCTATTCGCCAAAATAAAAGGCTGCAAGCAGAAGTACCAAAAGATTTCTATGGATTTGAATTCACAGGTACGGCCCTTCCCCTTCATGATGAGAATAACAAGGTCATTGGAGGCATAGCCGTTCAAATTAGAAAACAGAGTGAACTAAGAGCCATTGCAGAGAAAATATCTAATTCCTTGTCGCTGGCTACGGAACAAATTAATTCAGTGGCAACTGGATCTGAGTCCTTAGTCCGTCTTTCAAAGGAGCTTCTCGAACAGTCGAGTCAAGCGGGAGAGAATGTGAAAGAAACGGATCTGGTTTTGTCAATGATCAAGAAAGTTGCTGATCAGACGAACTTACTCGGATTGAATGCAGCCATTGAAGCGGCTAGAGCAGGACAGCATGGAAAAGGATTTGAAGTTGTGGCAAACGAGATTCGGAAATTCTCTCGAGAAACCGTATCGTCTACACAAAAGGTTAGTGAAATTACTTCACAAATTCAAAAAGCAACGAACCATATGGGACAATCGATTGAAAAAATTGCCGCTGTTGGTGATGAACAAGCGGAGTCCATTCATGAGATTTCTTCCTTGGTCGAGGAGATTGAAAAGCTTTCAAAGAAGCTTGGAGAATTTGCTAATAAATTATAATAAGTCAGCATTCAAAAGGGCGCTTCGTCTACACGGAGTGCCCTTTTTATCATAAATTACTTACCTAGGTAACTAATTTATGATATACTAGTATTATGATAGGTAAAGAGAGGTATTTATATGGAGGAGAAACACGAGTTGTTTCATAGCATCCACCAGCTTTCAAGGAACCTGACTAAAAGAGTAAATGCGGCATTAGAACCGTATGAAATCTACAGCTCTCAGTGGTCAGTTTTATTTGTGCTTAAGGAAAAAGGATCTATGACACAAAAAGATCTTTGCCATTATTTAGCGATTGAAGCTCCACCAATGACAAGAACCATTCAGAAGCTTCAAAAACTAGGGCTTATTGAACAGACCGAAGGGGAAGACCGACGTAAAAAATACATTGGCCTCACCGAAAAGGCAATCACAAGCTATCCAGTCTGGGAACAAGCCGTGATGGATGTGAATAACCAAATCATTAGCGGTCTTTCAGAACATGATCAAAAGGAACTGCGAGTCATTGTGACCGAATGGTTAAAAAAATTATAGGGAGTTGTGAACATCTTGGATGATACAACACAAACAAAATTGTGGACCAGAAACTTTATTGCGGTTTCAGCCAGCAATTTCTTTTTATTTATGAGCTTTTATTTTCTTTTAGTAACTTTACCAGTTTACGTCGTTAATGACTTAGGGGCATCCAAATCCTCAGCTGGTTTACTTACCACGGCTTTCCTTCTAGCAGCCATCATTATACGTCCCTTTTCAGGGAAACTAATTGAAAAATATGGTGGTAGAACCATATTAATCATTTCATTAGTATTATTTCTTGCTACCACCCTATTTTACTTCTTTTCAAATAGTGTTTCTCAACTTCTAATGGTAAGACTGATTCATGGAATAAGCTTTGGGATGGCAACCACTGCGGCAGGTTCGATCGTAGCGGATATTATCCCTGAAAAAAGAAGAGGAGAAGGGATGGGCTACTTTATCTTATCCTCAGCACTAGCGATGGTCATTGGTCCTTACCTCGGGCTAACTTCCATGCAAAGTGGTGGCATTCATGTGATGCTTATGATTGCCCTTGTTGCTTCATTAGGTGGACTCTTTGCAGGATTCTCACTCTCAAAAACGAAGGAGCGGAGAGAAACTTCAATGGAACCAACGAAGTTTACAACAGGCTCTCTCTTTGAAAAAACAGCATTACCGATTGCCATAACAGGTGCATTCTTTGCGATTATCTATTCATCGATCATCTCGTTTATCTCTGTGTATGCAAATGAGATTCATTTAGGTCATGTTGCAAGCTTTTTCTTCGTCGTTTATGCTTTTGTCCTTTTAGTGTCGCGTCCCTTTACTGGCAGATGGTTTGATCAATTCGGGGCAAATATCATTGTGTTTCCTGGGATTATTCTTTTCTCCATTGGTTTGTTCATCCTCAGTCAAGCATCTTCAGGTTTCATCTTTTTACTTGCAGCTGCTTTTATCGGCCTTGGATGGGGTACTTTGTTCCCAACCTTCCAAACCATCGCGATACAAACTGCGCCACCGAAACGAAGAGCCATGGCAACAGCAACTTTCTTGTCTGTATTTGATGCGGGAATTGGACTCGGATCCTATATCGTAGGTGTCATAGCAACAGGAATCTCATTCAGCCAATTGTACTTTTACGGATCGTTCTATGTATTAGCAGGAATGGCTGTATACATCTACTTTAATTTGAGAAAATCCATCAGCAAGAATGGGGAAGCAACTTATAATACAGAATTGAATAAGCGGGCTAATTAGTTCGGTGCTTTTTTGGGAAGAGTGGACTCGGATTTTTATCCGAGTCTTTTTTTGTATGGTCATTCCGACAAGAGAGGTCATCGGAGCGATAGTTTTGTCCAAATGAGAGGTGGATTAAGACAGCTTAGCGTTTGAAACCAAGCGTAGAGTCCGAATGAGAGAGGGATAGAGACAGCTTAGAGCTCGAAAATAATCATTGAGTCCAAATAAAGAGTTCATTCGGACAGGAGCCAGAGCAGAAGCGAAACGAGAGTCCGAATGGGAGAGGGATAGAGACAACATAGAGCTCGAAAACAATCATTGAGTCCAAATAAAGGGTTCATTCAGACAGGAGCCAGAGCAGAAGCGAAACGAAAGTCCGAATGAGAGAGGGATAGAGACAGCTTAGAGTTCTAGAACAATCATTAAGTCCAAATAAAGGGTTCATTCAGACAGGAGCCAGAGCAGAAGTGAAACGAGAGTCTGAATAATACGTTGACCACAGAGCCGAACGGTTTATATACATTATTCCCTCTAGCACCCCCATTAAAAGCATAGTTATTCCTTTACAAACCAGGTCCTAAAAATGATCTGGTTTGTTTATATTTGGTTCAGTTTCACTTTCTATGTTAGATTCCCTTACAAAAATATACATTTTCATTTTTAAATTTGTTATGATTCGTGAATACACTGAATTATATGAAAATTCAAGGAGGGGCACGGATGGAAGCAATCCATGACATTCTACAGATGATTTCAACTTCTAATGAGGGGGTTCTTGCGACGATCATCCGAGTGGAGGGCTCCGCCTATAGAAAAGAAGGAACATCTATGTTGTTCCATAAAAATGGATCAAGGACTGGCATCCTCAGTGCAGGCTGTCTAGAAACCGATCTCGAGTATCGAGTAAAAGAATGGTTTGGAACAAGTGAGCCCCAAACCATTGTTTATCATATGCAAGCGGAAGATGATCTTTCATGGGGGCAAGGGGCAGGCTGCAATGGAATCATTACAGTCTTACTTGAACCGATTGACGAACAGCTTTTAGAACATCTGATTATTTTAAAAAATCATCTAGCACTTGGGAATAGAGTGACGATGATTAAACAATTAGATGAACATTTATCTGCAACCTCTTGCCTGTTTATGACCGATAATGGAACTATTTTTGGGAGCTGGACGGGTAGCAATGTTTTATTAGCTAAAAGTCTTTTAAAGAATTATCATTTAATGCCCCAAAAAAGCGGAACACTATATTCCTCCGAGTTAGCTTCAAATCTATATATCCATACCTTTGAACCAAAACCGCGACTCATGATTTTCGGTGCGGGAGAGGATGTCATTCCATTAGTTGATTTGGCTTCTAAAACAGGATTTAAAGTAATTGTATCAGATTGGCGTCCGGCCTTATGCGATAAAGAAGTGTTCCCGAAGGCAGATCAACTGATTGTTGGATTTCCGGAGGAGAGCTTAGCAAAATTAACTTTTCACCCTACAGATTCAGCTATCGTCGTTTCCCACAATTTTCAGAGAGACAAAGAATATTTACTGTACTTGCTTACCAAAGAGATAAGGTATTTAGGCGTACTGGGGTCTAAAAATAGGACACAGCGATTGCTAGAAGGACAGGACATTCCACCACATGTAAAAAGTCCAATTGGTTTACCCATTGGAGCAGAGGGACCAGACGAAATTGCGGTTAGTATCGTTGCCGAGTTAATTCAACAACGGAAAAAAAGCAAAGAGGGAATTCTTCATGAAGAATGGAATCATCGCCATATATCTTGCTGCGGGTAAGAGTAGCAGAATGGGGGAAAACAAGCTTTCTCTTCCACTGTCTACTTGTACCATCGGAAGCTCTGCCCTAAGTACGGCATTATCTTCCTCCCTGGAACATGTCCTTGTTGTTTCAAAAAAAGAAGACTCCCTCGAATGGGTTGATCCCTCTCTGTTCTGTTCTCCTTATTCTAGTCAATGGTCTCATGTGGTATGTGATGATGCGGAGAAAGGGCAGGCGCATTCATTGCAACGAGGATTATATGCAGCGATGAGTATGAATCCCAAAGGAATCATGGTTCTTCTTGCTGATCAGCCTTATTTGTCTAGATCAACCATAGAACAGTTAATCACTGTTTATAACCATGCTCGCCAGGGGGACTTTGTTGCCGCCACTTTCAAAGAAATCCCTAGACCACCAGTCATCTTTTCCCCACGCGTGATCCCTAAGTTGATGAAACTACAGGGGGATGTTGGGGCAAGAAAGATTTTTAAGGAGTTAGAAGGAATGTTTGTAGAATTCGCAAATACTCGAGACTTTTATGATATTGATACGAAGGAAGATTATGAAAGAGTACTTGGAGGTGAATGGAGATGATTAGACAAGGAACCACTTCACTAATTGATACAGAAGTTTGGATGCCTACGTCACTTGACGAGGCTTGGGACCTAAAAGAGAAGTTTGGGGAAACCGCTTCGTTTATTGCTGGCGGAACTCTTATGCAAACCCATTGGGCGAAAGGGTTTGATTGTCCTTCGTATCTAATTAGTTTAGATCGAGTGAATGAGGTAAAAGGCTGGGGGAAAGAACTTCTAAATGGCCAATCGTATACTCGTCTTGGTGCGGGCATTACCTTGGACTTCTGTCGTCAAAATAAGGAACTCTTTCATCCTCTTCTTGTGGAGGCTGCTAGAAATATTGCGGCACCTGCTGTCCGAAACAAAGCGACGATCGGTGGTAACGTCGCTAATGGATTTGGCGATATGATTCCTGCCTTACTAGCAATGGATTCCGTCCTCTCCGTGTATGACGGTAACTTAGTTCAAAATCAACCATTATATGATTATATAAAAAATAACTCTCAATCGCTTATTATCTCTGTCTATGTGCCAGATGATCAAACGAAGCACTTTTTTTATAAGAAGCTCTGTCATCGTGAGGCATTTACCCCGAGTGTTGTGACGGTGGCAGGAACGTTCCGTCTTAATGAAAAAAGGGAGATATCAGCCGTTCGATTGGCTGTAAGTGGTAGTACAACTCAGCCCCAGCGATTATATGAATCTGAGCAACTATTAGAAGGTTCTTCACTTACGAACGAACAATTACAGAAGGTCTTCCAAACAATAGAAGAAGAATTTACTCCTTCTACAGACGTGTACTCTACTGCAACTTATAAAAAATCAGTAGCCGCCAATTGGGTGGTTTCAGAGATTGCTAGGCTAGCTACATAAAGGAGGGGGCCCATGGCGATACACACAAGCTTTTTTGATAAGAAAAAGAAGATACGTCCTGACGGTCCAGGAAAAGTGACTGGTGCACTAAAATATTTAACTGACTTATCGTTTCCAGGGATGTTATACGGAAAAATTTTAAGAAGTACGGAACCACATGCAGAAATTCAATCTATTTCCATTGACCAGGCAAAGCAGCTTCCTGGGGTAAGAGCGATTGTCACCTATGAGGACGTTCCAGGGTTAAACGGGTTTGGACTCATATTTCCTGACCAGCCTGTGCTATGTGAGGATCGAGTACGCTATGTTGGGGATGCAATCGCTGCTGTGGCTGCAGACACGATAGAAATTGCTGATGAAGCTTTGCAACTTATCCAGGTGAAATATAAGAAGCTTCCGGTCATTGTTGAACCTGAAGAAGCCCTTCATCCAAATGCACCAAAGCTTCATCCCGATGGAAATCTACTCCACCGTGCCTATTATTCAAAAGGAGATGTGGAGGAAGGATTCCAGTCGTGCTCCCATATTGTAGAGGAAACGTATGAACTACCAAGACAAATGCATGCTTATATGGAGACAGAAGGTGGAGTGATTGTCCCTGAAGTTGACGGGAAATTAACGGTCTATGTTGGTACACAGCATGGGTTCAAAGATCGCTATCAGCTGGCAAGAATATTAAATATGAATGAGTCTGACATTCGGATTGTGTCAAGTCCGATGGGTGGATCCTTTGGGGGGAAAGATGAATTAAACATTCAACCGTATGGAGCATTGCTGGCACTTGCAACGAACTGTCCTGTTAAAATTCATCAAACGAGAAGAGAATCGGTTCGCGCAGGGCTAAAGCGACATCCGATGAAAATAACGATGAAAACGGGTGTAGATGATTCCGGGAAGATACTTTCACATAAGGTGAAGATAATAGCTGATACGGGAGCTTATGCCACACTAGGTCCTGCAGTTTTGGATTTTTCTGTAGAGCATGCTCCTGGTCCTTATGTCATTCCGAACATAGAAATAGAAGGCTTATCCATTTTCACAAATAATGGTGTGGCAGGTGAATTTAGAGGGTTTGGTGGGAATCAAGTGACGTTCGCACTCGAAGGACAAATCGACCGTTTAGCTGAAAAATTGCAAATGGATCCTATTGAATTTCGCGAAAAAAACTTAAGACAAGTGGATAGTCCCGGACCCTTAGGACAAAAAATTGCTCCAACTAGTGGTGCTAGAGATGTCTTAGAGGCAATCAAGGAAAAAGTGGTTGAAAATACAAACGAAAGTCATTTGTCTGATCAGTGGAAGGTAACAGGAACTGGAGTGGCCATTTCCATTCATGGTGGGGGACTAGGTGTCGGTCGAATCGACCCAGCAGGAGGACGACTTTCTTTTACTAAAGAGGGAAAAATAGAAGCTGCTTTCGGTTTCGAAGAGTGTGGGCAAGGTTTACTAGCTGTCATTGAAACATTAGTCATGGAAGAGTTTAATTGTAAGGAAGATGATATACGTATTGTTGTCGGTGATACAGATTCCGTACCGATATCAGGATCGTCAACAGCCTCTCGCGCAACGAGCATGGTGTGGAATTCGATTCAAAGAATGAAAGAGACATTTCGAGGCGAGATCTTGAATAGGGCATCGAGAGTATCCGGTATACCAGTTAATGAATTGACTATGGGACCTAATGGAATTTGGCTAAATGATGGCAGTCTATGTATCACGTATACCGAATTAGCAGGAAGGACTCTCAATGAACCACTTTTCAAAATAGAAACTTCCTTTAATTTTCCTGTAAGTCCTGATGCCGTTGTAGACGGAAGTCATTTCTTATATGCGTTCTCTTCTGTGTTAGCACGGGTGGAGGTAGACCTTTTAACAGGAAAGGTAAAGGTGCTTGATTTAGATCAAGCAATAGCGGCTGGTCCTGTTGTGAGTTTGCTAGGTTATCAGGGGCAAATTGAAGGAGGAGGGATTATGGCGCTAGGCTACAGTTTGATGGAAGAAGCAAAGATGGAAAATGGAGCGTACGTAAATGATAATTTCGATACGTATCTAATCCCTACCATCCAAGATGTGCCGTTCGCCATGAATGTGGAAGCAATCGAGAAGCTTCAAGAGGGGGATATATATGGCCCGCGTGGAGTGGGAGAAATTGGTACGATAGCAGTTGCTCCAGCGATTGTGAAGGCTATCCATGATGCAACAGGGTGTTGGGTAAATAAGTTACCTGTATCAAGGGAGTTTTTACTAGAGCAAATGTCTGCTAGAGGGGAGAAGCGATGGATATGAAAGAACAAGCAGAAATCACGACTCCTCCCAAAATGGAGCTTTCTCTAACCATCAACGGAACGAATGTGATATTACAGGTTCCCCCCACGAAAAGGCTTGTCACCATTTTGCGAGAAGAACTAAACCTCACTGGTACGAAAATTTCGTGTGAGGTTGGCCGATGCGGAGCTTGTGCGGTTCAAATGAACAATCAGTTAGTTAATTCATGTTTAGTCATGGCTTATCAGGCAATCGACGCTTCGATTGTGACGATTGAAGGCTTAGCGGGAGAAGAACTGGATCCTATTCAACGTGCATTTTTAGAAGAGGGTGGTTTTCAATGTGGATATTGCACACCGGGAATGGTGATGGCGGTAAATGCCTTGTTAGCTACAAATCCTTCTCCCTCAGACGAGCAAATCCAGGAAGCTCTATCTGGGAACCTTTGTCGTTGTACGGGGTATGGTGGAATTATTCGTGCTGTCCAAAAGGCGATTTCAAGCAATAATCAAGCAATTTGAGGGTCCTTAATAGGGCCCTCTTCTAATTTGTACAAATCTTTAAGTATATTTTACAATTCTCCAAAGTCTCGTTTAAAACACTTCTTTATACTAAATGGATAGTATGAAAGGTGTTTTTTATTTTATTTAGACTCAAGTTTGTCCGTGTGTAAAAAACGAGCAAAGGTGGCTAAATATGAAAATCTTACTAACAACGGAGTGCTATGCGCCTGTCATAAATGGGGTAGTAACGTCTGTTATGACTTTGGAAAAAGAACTAAGAGAACTAGGGCATGAGGTGAAAATACTAACGTTATCTACGACAAAACGGTCGTATAAGGAGGGCCATGTAACCTATATTTGCTCACTTGGAGCAGGTAAGTTATATCCTGGCGCCAGATTTGCTTGGCGCACAAATACGGAATATCTTGACGAGTTGGTTGACTGGCAGCCGGATATTATTCATTCTCACTGTGAATTCAGTACCTTTTTAATGGCTCGACAAATGGCAAGGAAACTGAGAATTCCGATAGTGCATACATATCACACGGTTTACGAGGACTATACCCATTATTTTTCACCTAACAAAAAGTGGGGCAGAGCCATGGTCGCTATTTTTACTAGGAAAGTTTTAAAAAACGCTCACTGTGTGATCTCACCTACGAATAAAGTTCGCTCTATCCTACTCGAATATGGAGTGACTCGACCCATTCAGGTGGTGCCTACAGGGATCCATTTAGCTAGAATAACCAGACCCATCAATGACCAAGAAAAGCAAACTCTTCGTATGAGAATAGGTATTCCTACCCATCATAAGGTACTTTTAGCGGTTGGACGTTTAGCAAAGGAAAAGAACCTTGAGGAAATACTATTTTATCTATCAAAAACAGAGCAAAAGGATGTGACACTACTGATTGTGGGTGATGGACCAAATCGGGAGAGCCTGGAGGAATACGCAAAAGCTTTGGGAATTCGTAATCATGTGATATTTGTGGGAATGATCTCTCCCACAGAAATTTCAGCTTATTACCAATTGGGGGATGTGTTTGTTAGTGCTTCTAATAGTGAAACACAAGGTCTAACATATGTTGAGGCATTAGCAAATGGAGTGCCTGCCCTTTGTCGGAAGGATAGCTGTTTAGATGATGTGATTACAGATGGGGTAAATGGGTGGCAATACTCAAGCTTCGAAGAGTTTGATGAAAAACTTCACATGATGCTGAGTCAAGAAGAGGTGTATCGTCGTTTAAGTCATCATGCAAGAGCGAAAGCCGCATGTGACTACTCTTCAGAATCGTTTGCAAGAAAAATTGAACAGATCTACCAACAGGAAATTATTAATTATGGAAGAACGATCCTAAAATCCCGAGGGAGCGATCTTCATAGGGTGGATGAAGGACGTTAGGTCAGAAAAAATGGAGGGAAACGACGTTCATAGGGTGGATGAAGGACGTTAGGTCAGAAAAAATGGAGGGAAATGACGTTCATAAGGTGGATGAAGGTCATTAGCTCATTAAAATTCGGAAGAAATGACCTTCATAGCATGGATGAGGTCTGCGAATCCCTGTCCGAAATGGATTTGTTACATGAAAACAAGCACCAGAAAAAAATTCTGGTGCTTGTTTGTTAATAAGATACTCCTGTACGCTTATGAGATTTTTCAAACTCTGTGGGATTTGGATCAAAGTACTCTGCGGTGTACTGTGCGACGAAAGCATTGTCTTTAATATATCCTGCTCCCCAAGTTGGATCCATGGTGAGCCAGTTTCCATCGACTTTTGCCTCTACCCAAGCATGCTTTTGTGGCCAAAATCCTCCAAAGGCATTTCCTTCAATTAATCGTGCTTCCACATTGCTGGCACGTAAAAGGGCAATGGTAAGGTAAGCGTAGTCCTGACAAATCCCCTTCTTTAATTGGAGTGTTTTTAAAGCACTATCATCCCAGTTATAGTTCTTTGTTTCGTACTTTTCTACATCATAGGAGATATTGCTTGCTACATACTTGTAAATGGCTTCTGATTTTTCTCGGTCAATGGTTAAACCGTTTGTTAACTGCCCAGCTAACTCTATAATTTCTGGAGCATCAGACTCAACCCCACGTGATGGTAGCAAATCACGCTTATCCTCAGAGGTTGACTCTACCTCAAATTTGGCAAATCCGAAATATCGAAACCTATCACTATTTTCTTCCTTGATTTCAGGGACGCTAAGCATGACTTCATACGTTCCAGGTCCAAATCGTAAGTAGAAGGAATCATCAAAAGAGAAATCCTCTACAGGAATAACGTCTAATGCTTCGTCTTCTCCTTTTTTCGTCGTCACATAAATATGCGTAGTTTCAGGTCCAAATGAAGCTTTGGGGTCAATCGACCCTTTAATGGTAAAAAGGCCATCAGATTCGACTCCACCAAATTGAGGATAGTTAAGTGTGACTCCTCGTTCAAGGTAAGTACTAGAAAAATCAATTGGTGACAAGGTTCGGTCTGATTCGTTATTAATAAGTATCTTTGTTGCCGGTTGATAATATTTTTCTCGCTCTTCATCAGGGACGAGTACTTCGAGTTCATGTACTCCTTTGCCATATAAAAGGGGGACATCAAAGGAAAATTGACCATCAACAATAGGTAATACGTGCGTCCAAGAATCCGAGTCCTTGGTTAGTTTAATCATGATGGTGTCGTTATCGGATAATGTTCCTGCATCTCCACTTAATGAAAAAATTTCTTTTTCAGTCACATACCCGAGATCAAGATTCAGAAGTATTTCTGCTTCTTGACCAAAAGGAGAATACGTAACATCGCGTTCAATGTCTGGGTTCACGTTATGAACCGTAAAAGATGCAGTCTCATAATAATAGTCTTCACGATCTAAGCTAGGAACCTGTACTTTTACTTCATACTGGCCATCTCCATTAAAAAGGGAGATCTCTTGCTTAAACTTCCCTTCTTTAATCGGTGCGTAGTATTCCTGCTCCATTCCTGCAGGTTCCTCTTCGTTAGCCTGAACCTTGATCCAAACATAATCAGACTTTATCTCTGAAAACTTCTCGATCTCTCCTTCAACCACCACTTTTTTATTTACGGCGAATTCTTTATAAGTAGGTTTATTTAATGTGACTCCTGCTTCCTCGCTATAAGAAGTTAGCTCAATGGGTTGAAGATCGAGTTCTTTGTTCTTTTCTTTCACGAGCTTATCGTATTTGTTTTCTTCTTTTTGAGTTTCCTCCGTTTTAGAATTACTTGACTCGGAGTTGCTGCATCCTGAAATAAAAAGAATAAGGCTTAGTAAACTGATGATAATAAATATGACAGGTGTTTTCTTTTTCATATATCCTCCTTTAAAACGACCGTTTACAAAGGTATTTACGTTAACATGGTGGGTTAGGTTTCTGGGTCTTCTTTCTTATTTATTGTTTGTGATTTTATTCACAAAAAGTTCAATATTCCTATCACACAAAGAACGTTCGGTAAAGTATATTAATAATATGTTAATAGTGTTAATCGTAAGGAGGAGCAACAATGAAGAAACTATTTTTCTTAACAACATTAATTGGAGCAATCTTAACACCTTATTTTGCACAAGCTCATGTGAAGTGGTTTACAAAACTTGTGCCGCAAAAAGAAACCATTGAAAATATATTATCGCCGTTATTTATATCTTTAGCACTACTTGCTGCAATTGTTTTAGGGATACTCACATTACTTATTCCAAGGTTTGCCGAATGGAAGCAAATTAAGATTTGGGATGACAAATTATCAAGTTTAAGAAAATATTCAAGACATCTGCTAAAATACGGGACAGCCATTGCTCTTATTTTGCAAATTATTAATGGAACATTATTTGCACCCG
Organism: Robertmurraya sp.; assembly: GCF_036676585.1. Taxonomy (NCBI): domain Bacteria; kingdom Bacillati; phylum Bacillota; class Bacilli; order Caryophanales; family Bacillaceae; genus Robertmurraya; species Robertmurraya sp. The sequence continues at coordinate 7,965 of NZ_JAKFCQ010000031.1, read as the reverse complement.
AACTACATGTAAGTCAAATGGTATCCATTATTGCTTGGATAAGTGTTGGTTTCTTATTGATTCCACATCATATTGCAACAAAGATTGGTTCGGCTATTCTTCTAGGGTTATTTGTTTATATTACTGCTGAACATGGTATTTTCTACATGCTTGATTACAGCTTTTATATCGCTATTATTGGAGTTTTACTTGTAGGAAAAACAAAACTAGAAAATGTTGGATTTCCATTTTTATATTTAGGAACAGGGTTATCTCTATGCTGGGTAGCCGTTGAAAAATGGGTGTATCCAAGCATGTCGATGGACATTATTGTGAACCATCATGTTCCAACATTTGGCTTTGCACCAGCTACTTTTATTGTGATGGCCGCATTTATTGAATTTGTAGTAGGTTATTTACTAGTGGTAGGTATTTTAAACAGAGTATTAGGTCTTGTTGTTACTGTTATCTTTATCATGACGACCATGCTGTTTGGTTTTACAGAAATTATCGGTCACTTTATGATTCATATTGTTTTGATCATCTTTATCATTGAAGGAGTATCTTTCTATAATCCACCGATCAAATGGCATAAAACCAAACTGGATCAATTTATCTTTGTATTTCTAAACTTCTTGTTTGTACTAGCAACGATTGTGTTGGTTTACTACCGTTTTGGATGATAAAAAATGGTTCCTTGAAAGCTACCATGTCTGGTAGCTTTTTTTCTATGTCATATAATCTAACATATCCCTTGAACCTAAACTTTTGTGCGTTTATACTTCAGAGTATAAAAGCATACGGGTTCTCGTTAGTATAATTGAGGACAAAAATTGCTCTCTAGGGTTCCGGTTGAAAAACGTCTGGTCCGAGAGAGAGCGTACAGTATATCTGTAGACACGGAGGGACAAAAGCCCGGGAGAATTTTTCTGTAAAATTCTCCTGGGCTTTTGTTTTTTTTACACGAAATCCAAAAAAGAAGGTGTAAGGGAATGAATAAAGGAACAGGATTAGTAAAATCACTTAAGCTACATCAAGTTGTATTTATGGGACTTGCTTGGATGACACCGATGATTTTCTTTACCGTATACGGCGTTGCTTATGAGGCATCGAGTGGGATGATGGCGGCTGCCTATGTAACAGCCTTCATTGCAATCTTTTTCACTGCTTATAGTTACAGTTTAATGGTTAAGGCTTACCCTGTCTCAGGTTCTGCCTATACGTATACGAAGAGGGCGGTTCATCCAATGGCAGGCTTTCTTGTTGGTTGGGCTCTTCTTTTGGATTATATTTTCTCTCCTATTATTGCTATCCTTACGTTTGGCATCTTCATGCATACAGAATTTCCTTCTATACCGGTTTTTGTTTGGATTATCATTATGAATATCATCCTTGCTATCGTTAATATCGTTGGCATAAAGTCCGCTGCTCGGGTGAGTGGGATGTCTGTACTTGTTCAAATCGGATTTATTCTCATTTTTTGTATTCTCGTTGCAAAGGATCTTTTAGCAGGTGGAACAGGTGCAAGCTCACTATTCTCCTTAACACCTTTCTTCGGCGAACATATTGCCTTAAGTGCCGTATTTTCCGGTGCAGCACTCATTTGTTTTTGCTTCCTCGGTTTTGATGCAGTGACAACGATGGCAGAGGAAACGATCGATGCAAAAAAGACGATACCAAAAGCCATCTTTCTCATTGTGATCATAGCGGTAACGATGTACACAGCGATTTCTTATTTGACTCAACTTGCCTATCCGGATTTTACTTTTACTAATCCTGATAATGCAGCTTATAATCTTGTTCATTTAGTAGGTGGCAATTTATTTAGTTCTCTTTTTATCATGGTTCTTATGATCGCAACCTTTACACAGGGTGTTTCCTCTGTAACAAGTGTGAGCCGATTTCTATACGCACTTGGTAAGGAATCCATTCTTCCAGGAAAAATATTTACAAGCATTCATCCTAAATACAAAACACCTTTTGCCAATATCGTTTTGGTAGCGATTATTTCATTTTCTGCGGTGTTCATTAGTCTAGATACTGCCGTCATGTTTGTAAGCTTCGGTGCCTTAACCGCATTTATATTTGTCAATTTATCAGTGATTGCTCATTATTATGTGAAAATGAAAAAACGCTCACTAAAAGACACTTGTTTTTATCTTATTTTTCCACTTGTCGGGGCAAGTTTTATCGGCTGGCTGTTAACCTTGCTGGATAAGCATACTTTAACAGCGGGAGTGATCTGGGTGGCAGTAGGATTTACGTATCTCTTCTTAAAGACTGAATGGACCAAAGCTAAGGAACGTAAAATGGCTTTGTCTTTCCATCAAACAGCGATTAAGAAAAACATTGTTAGATAGTCTGACACTTTCATTGTTATCTATCTTTTCTGATAGTTATACTAATTACAACAACATACAGGTTTCCACATACTGTTGGAAACGAAAAAGCTTTCTAGGGTTCCGGTTATTAACGTCAGGTCCGAGAGAGAGCGTACAGCATCTGCTGTATACACGGAAGGATAAAAGCCTGGGAGATGAATGATCTCCTAGGCTTTTATCCTTTTTTATTTTAAAGGAGGCTAAATGATGAGTAAGGTACTAACGAAAATAATTCCTGCTGGTGGAAAATGGTCAACAAAAATAAAAAGTGGAAAACAACTAACCTTTACTGCTCTTGGAGATGGAGCCAATCTTTCTCTTCTTTTATATAACGCAGATGACACATCAGAGCGCTACAATATGCCGGATACATTAAAGGCTCAGCATACTGCTCACTTAACGGCTGGAAACGTCTTGATGAGTGACAATGGAAGAGTACTAGCTAGTATTATTGATGATTCTCTCGGCTGGCATGACACGATATCAGGCTATGTGACACGCCTTATGATCGACGAACGATATGGGAAGACCACATATCAAGAACAAAGAAATGATTGGTATCGAAGTGGGGAGGAAAACTTTGCTGTTGAATTGTTCCGAAATGGATTAACGAACAGAGATCTGATCCCCGTTGTTAATTTATTTTCAAAAGTATCTTGCAAGGAAGATGGTTCACTTCATTTTGCCCCAAGTCATTCAAAAAAGGGTGACACCATTACATTGAGAGCCGAAATGGATGTTCTTATTATTTTATCAAACACACCAAATCCGCTTGACCCAAGTGCCAATTATCCTTCTGTTCCTGTCGAGATAACGATCACCGATGCAGCTCCTGTTGAGGAGAACGATATTTGTGTGAACCATCGTCCGGAAAACCGTCGTGCATTTGAGAACACATGGGATTATGCTTTGCTAACAAAAGGAGGAACGAACTAATGGCCACTTTACAATACAAGGTTAGTGAAAGACAGGTAGAGGAAGCGATAGATAACTATATTGTTCCTGCTGGAGAAGGGTGGACACAAATTCTTGAACCAGGACAGGTGCTACGAATTGTGGATGTAGAAGGAAATCAAGCAGCAGACACCCTATTCTACGATGCCGATCATCCAACGGACCATTATAGTGCAATAAATACAATTCAACGTCAGGGCAATGTTTATCTAACGACTGGTTCGGTTCTAGTTTCAGAGTCTGGGAAAGAACTTGTTGAGATTGTTGCCGATACATGTGGACGCCACGATACGCTTGGTGGCGCTTGTTCCGCGCAAAGTAACACCGTTCGCTATTCTCATGACAAGCTTCCTATGCACAACTGTCGAGATACGTTTATGCTTCAACTCTCAAAGTATGGAAGCCAATTTAACAAACGAGATTTAGCACCAAACGTAAATTTTTTTATGAATGTTCCTGTTACGCCAGAAGGTGGATTAACCTTTGAAGATGGTGTGTCCGCCCCAGGATATTATGTAGAAATGAAAGCAGTCAGTCGGACACTTGTCCTTATTAGCAACTGTCCACAATTAAATAATCCTTGTAACGCCTATAATCCTACTCCTATTCAACTACTAATCTGGGATAAATAACATAGAGAGGAGCTCCAGCCATGTTCAAAAAAGTATTAATTGCAAACCGTGGAGCGATTGCGGTTCGAATTGAAAGAACTCTAAAAAAACTAAACATTTCATCTGTTGCGGTTTATACAAAAGCAGATCAAGATAGCCTTCATGTCGATCACGCGGATGAAGCTGTATTAATAGGTGAAGGTGCTGCAAAAGAAAGCTATCTCAATGCGGAACTCATTTTAAAAACGGCACTTGAAACAGGTGCGGAAGCCATTCATCCAGGCTATGGGTTCCTCAGTGAAAATGCTGATTTCGCCCGTGCTTGTCAAAAACATGGAATCACCTTTATTGGTCCTACACCTGAGCAAATGGAGCTGTTTGGTTTAAAGCATTCAGCGCGTGAAATAGCGGTGAAGGCAGGAGTTCCACTTTTACCGGGAACATCCTTAATAACCCAAGTAGAAACCGCCGTTACTGAAGCAGAACGAATTGGATATCCTGTCATGCTTAAAAGTACAGCAGGAGGTGGAGGAATTGGAATGCGTGTCTGTGTAGATGAGTCTGCCCTAACAGATGCCTTCGATTCGGTCTGTCGCCTAGCTGAAACGAATTTTAACAACGGAGGAGTCTTTTTAGAAAAATATATTCAAAAAGCACGCCATGTGGAGGTTCAAATCTTCGGGAATGAGTACGGTGAAGTGGTCGCATTAGGAGAACGTGATTGTTCCGTTCAGCGTCGTAATCAAAAGGTGGTAGAAGAAAGTCCAGCTCCATGTTTATCTCCAGCTGTTCGTGAGGAAATGCTAGCTGCTTCAAAACGACTAGCAGAGGAAGTGGGATACAGGAGTGCAGGAACGGTTGAATATTTGTATGATCCGGAAGCTGAGAAGTTTTACTTTCTTGAAGTAAATACCCGACTTCAGGTAGAACACGGTGTGACCGAAGAAGTGTTAGGTCTTGATTTAGTCGAGTGGATGGTTCATGAAGCGGCTGGTGAGCTTCGTCAACTTAATACTTTGTATACCACTCCGAAAGGGCATAGTATTCAAGCTCGGATTTATGCGGAAGACTGTCTAAATGATTTTCGTCCGAGCGGTGGTCAATTGGATCAAGTTCGATTTTCAGAGGATGCCCGGATTGAAACTTGGGTAAGAGATGGCTTAACGGTTACCTCTTTGTATGACCCCATGCTTGCCAAAATTATTGTTCATGCGGCCACACGTGAACAAGCTATTAATCAGCTAAGTCAAGCATTACAAGATACAAGACTATATGGTGTCACAACCAACTTACAATATGTACAGTCACTGTTAGAGGAAGAAGAATGTCGCTCTGGACATGTTCATACTCAAATGTTAAAGGAATTTTCACCAGCGGAGTGTGCCATTGAAGTACTGGATGGTGGGATTCAAACGACTGTTCAAGATTGGCCAGGACGAGTGGGACATTGGGATGTGGGAGTTCCTCCTTGTGGACCGATGGATCCTTTCTCCTTCCGAATCGGAAATCAGTTGCTAGGGAATGATTCTCATGCCGCTGGATTAGAACTCACTTTACGAGGGGGCTCTTACCGTTTCCGTGGAGATATCGTTTTTTGCTTAACCGGCTCAGATATGGGAGCAACATTGGATGATATGCCTGTTCCGACCTACAAGGTAATCACTGCCAAGCGCGGCCAAATTCTTTCATTTGGTGAAGCTACACAAGGAATGCGCACCTATTTGTTAGTGGCAGGTGGTTTCGATATGCCCCTTTATTTAGGAAGTGCCTCCACCTTTACGCTTGGAGGGTTTGGTGGACACGGTGGGCGTGCACTTCGTACAGGAGATGTGTTGCGCGTTCATCCTTGTGCTACTCCTCCCAATAAAGAGCTTAGTATCAATCAACAGCCTGTATTAACAAAAGAATGGACAATAGGTGTCATTCCCGGTCCACACTGTACAGAAGAGTTTTTATTACCAGAGTATTTGACACAGTTGACAGAAACAAGCTGGGAAGTCCATTTTAATAGCTCTCGTACAGGTGTCCGTTTAATTGGGCCTGCTCCACTTTGGGCTAGAGAAGACGGGGGAGAGGCAGGGTTACATCCTTCTAATATTCACGACAACGCGTATGCGATAGGTACATTAGATTTAACTGGGGATATGCCTATCTTACTTGGTCCTGATGGTCCGAGTCTGGGCGGGTTTGTTTGTCCAGTGACAACAGCATCAGCAGAATTTTGGAAACTCGGCCAGCTTCATGCAGGTGACCGCGTCCGCTTTCAGCTTTTAACGCTAGAAGAGGCGGAACAACTAAGAAAAACACAAGAATTGTTTTTAGAAAATATAGGAGATCACGCAGTTCCTACATTGCCAGAAGAAACGAAGCTCCTGTCACCAAGTTATCCCGTACTCGTTCAAAATGAGGAGAGCCGTTTCCCATTGACGATTCGTGCGGCGGGAGATGAGCACATTCTCATTGAGTATGGAGAAATGGAGTTAGATCTGCTGCTTCGTTTTCAAATTCATGCATTAATGGATGCCATTCAAGTTCGTAAGGATATTCCTGTTTTAGACTTAACGCCAGGAATTCGTTCCTTACAAGTCCATTTTGATGCATCCCAAATATCTACCTTTGCTATTTGTGCATTAATTGAAGGAATCAACCGAGAGTTGCCTCCGTTAGAGGAGATTGAAGTACCATCCCGTGTGGTTCGACTTCCTCTTTCATGGGATGATCCAGCTACACAGCTTGCCATCGATCGCTACCAAAAAAATGTTCGGCCTGATGCTCCTTGGTGCCCAAGCAACTTAGAATTCATTCGACGAGTGAATGGTCTGGCACAGATAGAAGATGTGAAGAAGACGGTCTTTGATGCGAGCTATTTAGTGCTTGGTCTTGGGGATGTGTACTTGGGTGCACCTGTTGCAACCCCAATCGATCCAAGACATCGATTAGTAACCACAAAGTATAATCCGGCTCGAACATGGACACCAGAGAATGCAGTGGGAATTGGCGGCGCCTATATGTGCATCTATGGAATGGAGGGACCTGGTGGCTACCAATTTGTTGGACGGACGGTTCAAGTTTGGAATCGAGTTCGGGAAACAAAGAGCTTTACAGAGAAAAAGCCATGGTTACTTCGTTTCTTTGACCAAATTCAATTTTACCCAGTCAGTACAGAAGAGCTTACAGTCATGAGAGAAGACTTCCTAAGAGGACGTTTTGAAGTAGACATTACCGAGACAACCTTTAACCTTGGAGAGTACTTAGCGTTTTTGGAATCTATTAAAGAGAGTGCAGAAGAATTCCGACAAACGCAGGAGGCAGCATTTAAGACGGAGCGCGAGAGCTGGAAAGAGCTTGGTCTTGCTGAGTATATTTCGGAACAATCGGTGTCTGAAACGGTTGAAGAAGAATTGCCACAAGGAGTAGAAGCGGTCCGTTGTACGATGCCAGGAAGCGTGTGGAAAGTGCTGGTTTCTGCGGGTGATACAGTCAAGAAAGGCGACGTATTAATGATTGAGGAGAGTATGAAGATGGAATTTCCTCAACATGCTCCGTTTGATGGACTGATACAATCTGTACACGTATCACCAGGTGATGAAGTTCATGCGGGACAACTGTTTGTCTCCATTACAAAAGAAAAGCGGGGGATAGCCAATGAAAACGATGAACACGCCAAAGCTACTATCCATTCATAATCTAAGAGAAAAATATAAGTCTAACGAGTTAACACCAGAAAAACTTATTCAAGAGATTATTCAACGAGCCGAAGCTGACAAAGAGATGAATATTTGGATCACTCCACCTTCTATGGAATTCATTCAGCCTTACTTGGATAATTTGAAAAAAGTGGACCCAGAGAAAGCTCCTCTCTGGGGAATCCCTTTTGCGATTAAAGATAATATCGACCTAGCAGGTGTACCAACAACAGCCGGTTGTGCTGAGTTTGCTTATACTCCTGTAGAACATGCGACAGTAGTAAGACGGCTTATCGACGCGGGTGCCATCCCGGTTGGAAAAGCAAATCTGGATCAATTCGCTACTGGACTTGT
>NZ_JAKFCQ010000030.1:0-6192 GCF_036676585.1 Robertmurraya sp. | reverse complement strand
GTCAAACCACTCCTTTTACATTATCTTACTCCCTATTTTAGAGATTCATAGATTTTATGAAACTGCTTACATTGACGAGTAGGGTGGAAAATATTGACCTCACCGGATGCAAAAGTAATCAGAATACTATCAAATATATATATTCCTCTTCATGGGGACTTAGAAACCCTTTTAGTTACCATAAGTATAGTTTGATTGTTTTCATGGGAACATAACTGGTCGTTTGGTTACCGTTAGCTTATTTTTCCTGACTCCACGGGAACTCAACTACCCTTTCTGTTACCACTAAACCCTATTTCCCTCCAGAACGAGCCCTGACAACAGCTCTCTATCCCCATCAATCCACAAAACCTAATGCTAATTTTGTAGTGAGCTTTTAAGACAAAAAAAGTAGTACAACCGAAAATGGTTGTACTACTTATAAATAGTCTCTATTCAAAATTACTTATATTTAGGAATTTCAAGATAAATACTGTATGGTTGGATCTTATAGACTTCATACATAGTGTTTACTTGTTTATAAGCCCATCCAATATCTGTAGCATACTGGTTACCTGCTGCCAGCCTAGTAGACATTAACTCTGGATTCCAACGCATCTCATATATAGTATTTTGAACAATATTGTATGGGTTATTACCACCTAGATATTTATCACTAATAAATTCTGCGCCGCCTACAATTGCTGCATACGGAGTGAACCAGCCCTCGTCATAAGCCCTTTCTACTCCACACGATAGTGGACAAGAATCATATGCGCCAATACCATACATGTTATAAACGGTTTTCCCATTATATGGTACACCTTTTGCAAGAGTAGAAGTTCCGTTTCCTGTTTCGAGTAGAGTATGAGCCATTAAATACACTTCATTAATTCCGTATAGCTTCCCGGCATCGATAAATGCTTGCCCTTGATTTGCTAAAATCCCTTTTCCTGTGAGGTAGGTATTTAATGTTCCTACTGACACGTCACTAGGCTTACTAAGGTTCATGAATTGGAGTCTTTGTTTTTCATCATTGATATATCCTGTTGGATCTAAATATTGCAGCACGTCAGAAGATGTTGCATTGCGCCAATTTCCAATACTTACTGTGTACCAACCGCTAGTATTATCTTCCACTAAAACCAATAGCAGACTCCCAGTACCAACAGATCCATAAATGTGACTAGTACTATTCTTTTCTGCACGAATATTTAGAGTAGTAGAAGTTACTTTACCAACTCGCAAATTATTACTAGCCAGACTGCTATGAACATACAAGACTTGACCTTTGTATTCAATTTTATACCATCTTGTATTTCCAGAAACGCTCTCACCTATAATATTACTGTCTAACAGTATGAAGAGGGTATCTTTTCCAACAGTTGCACCGATACTACTACTCGTATTTGGCAATGTTCTTAAATTCACACTAGTACCAGTTATTGAACCTCCTGCAGACATTTGGAGATATTGTTTGTTAACATAGGCAGGGTAAGTTCTGTATTTATCTGTCTGTGGTGATACTTTCATTTGCATACTTAAAGCATCATTTAAAGTAACATTATAGTTGTTATAGGTAGTAATCACGCTAGGTCTCACAAAAGGTTTACTTGTTGGACCAGGTGCAGCTCCACCTTTGTTAACTAAAACAATTTCTATCGCTTCTAAACGTTTTGATAATGCTTCGGTACCCGCTGATTGGCCATTTTTGGCCCAGTCCAACCAACCGTAGGTTTGCGCATGAACACGATAATAAATATCATAATGTTGAGCCATTTCGCCTGTTAGATTAATTTGAATGGCTTCTAGTCGTTTACCCTCTCCAGATGTACCAGATATCGCACCGTTGGATACATTATTTAACCAGCCATAGCTTTGGACTTGGGTTTTATAAATAATATCTCCGGTGTATGGTTTATTTTGAAGGGATATCTTAATCGCTTCCAAGCGTCTCGATTGCCCTAACGTTCCAGACGTTTTTCCATCTGAAACTGGAGTTAACCAGCCAATGCCTTGTACATGTGTGGAATAACTAACTGACGGATCCACTACCAATGGTTTATTGGTAGCCCCTGGAGCAGCCCCACCTTTTACAACTAACATTATTTGAATGGCTTCTAAACGCTTTGAAAGACCTTGAGTGCCCGCGGATTGACCATTTTTGGCCCAGTCTAACCAACCATAGCTTTGCGCATGAACACGATAATAAATATCATATCGCTCTGCCATTTCACCTGTTAAGTTTATTTGGATCGCTTCCATTCGCTTACCTTCCCCTGATGTACCAGATAAAGCACCATTGGACACATTATTTAACCATCCATAGCTTTGTACATAGGTTCTGTAAGTGATATTTCCAGAATAAGGGTTGTTTTTTAAAGAAACCTTAATAGCTTCCAATCGTTTCGATTGTCCTGATGTTCCAGATGTTTGTCCATTAGTAACAGGAGTTAACCAACCATAACTTTGGACATGGGTTGTATAAGAAACAGATGGTTCGATAACAATAGGCTTATTAGTAGGACCAGGTGCAGCTCCACCCTTTGGTACTAATACAATTTCTATTGCTTCCAATCGTTTGGCAAGTGCCAGGGTTCCAGCAGATTGTCCATTTTTTGCCCAGTCCAACCAACCATAGCTTTGCGCGTGAACACGATAGTAGACATCGTAGTGTGTTGCCATTTCACCAGTTAAGCTTATTTGGATGGCTTCCAAACGTTTGCTTTCCCCTGATGTGCCAGAAATTGCACCATTAGATACATTACTTAACCACCCATAGCTTTGAACATGGGTCTTGTAAGTGATACCTCCGGAATATGGAGCGTTTTGCAAAGAAATCTTAATGGCTTCTAAACGTTTTGCTTCTCCAGATGTTCCTGACATCTTTCCATTAGACACCGGATCTAACCACCCGTAACCTTGCACATGTGTAGAATAAACAACAGATGGATTCGTGACGGCTTTAACGGACACAGTCTGCTCGGATGTTGGAGTACTTTCGACCACTTCTTGACTAGAAGTTTCTGTGCTTTCTGATGTTTGTTCAATAGAAGTAAAATCTTCAGCAGTTGCTTCTTCAGTCGTTTTATCCTCGGTAGGAGTTTCAATTACAGCATTTAGAGAGTTATATTCCTCTTCTGTTATCTCAGTCTTTTGATTATTTTCATCGGTTAAAAAATAAACTAGTCCATGATTTTTAATCAAAGTACCATATTCATCAACGGTCGTTCTCTCTTCAATGGATGTTCCATTGTCATTTTTCTCTACAACATTCCATTGATCGTTTAACTCAAGAGGAGTGACTTTTTCTGCACTAAATGTATCAGAGACAGTGAACCGATAAAAAATACTTTCTTCATCTGTAATATTAAGTTCATCTAACTCCTCACTAACCGATAAAACGGTATCTATTGCTTGATTAGTAGAATGGTAGATTGTTCCGTTAACAGATGATTTGGTTTCATCAGTCCATCCAGTTAGTATCAACGTAACCTCTTCATTGATTATTACTTCTTGTTCTTCACCATTATAATGAACGAAATAGTAACTAGAACCTTCACTAAAATTGACTGTTTTCGAGCTTTCTAATGCATAACCAATACTTAAATTGGAAAGAATAGAGAGACTCACTAGTAAAGTACTAATCAGCAATATAAAGATCTTTTGCATGAACTTCAACTTTTGTTTATACCTCCTAAAAAATATTTTTCAATCACATATTATATAATCATAAAATCATATAATAGTAATTAAGCATAAAGTTAGAATTTAATATAGTAAACTATGAGAATAGACAAACAACATCCTCCCTATTGCTCATAGACAAAATTCAACAAATTTCTATTACATTTATTAGGATAACAAAAATAAGTAGAATTAAATAGGCTTATTTTCTTCCTAGTAATAGGATATTAGTACTATAATTTAGTAGCATAGCAACTAACTAGATATTTATTTCATTTTTTGTATCAATAAAAAGAAGCAACTCTTAGTAGAGTGCTTCCCGTTTAATCATTCATTTCTTCCCATCCAAACTACCCCGATACTCATTCGGCGTAATCCCCACAACCTTCTTAAACACCTTACGAAAATACTTATCATCTTGGTAGCCAATCATATTTGCAATTTCATAAATCTTCAGTTGGCTATTTTTCAACAGTGATTTTGCTTTTTTCATGCGGATGTTCACGATGTAATCAGAGATATTTACGTTAAATTCCTGCTTGAACTTTCGTGAAATATACTCCCGGCTAATGTAAAAATGCTCAGAAATCTCTTGTAGCTTCACGTCACGATCAAAGTTTGCCTGCAAATACGCTTCAATATCTTCAATAATATTACTTGTTTTTCTACTGGCCTGTTTCTTCAGCTTCTTCAAAAACAAACTGATCTCGTGCCTTTTCGCAGCCACATACTCATCCAGCATGAAGTTCCCATCTTCATCAAAGAACGAATCCACTCGCCCCTCAACATCTTCAGACACCTTCACCTCGAGCTTATTGGCTTTATACCAGCGATTGCTCAACAGCAAGTACTCATTTTCAAACTGCAATACTTGCCTAACCGATAAATAGTCCTGTTCGGTAAAATCAGTCCGCACCTGCTCGATGAGCTCGTCGAATGCTTCTATTTCTCCTGCTTGAATTGCCAGGTCTATGCTTGAGGTGTAGTCCATAAGGCTCTTCAATGGTTTGTCCGGCAACACATGTTCCACATACACCTTGCATGCTTTCTGCTCCAACAGATTTCTGCCTACCAGTACTTTCCTCGCTTCTCGGTACGATTCCTTCAGCTGTGAGCTTTCCTCGACCATTTTTCCTAAAGCGATAGGACAAGCAATATTCATAGCCACTTTTAAGGATTTGTAAATACCAGTGAGAATCTCCTTCACCTCATCAAACCGATCCCAAAAGATGATGACAACCTCACCTTTGTTTGATAAATATCGAAAGCCGATTCCACATTCTTTTTCTAGTAAAATTTCGTTCACGACATTCAGTACTGTAAAATACGTTAAATCCCGGTCTCCACCAAAGGCCTCAATCGTTCTTCGGTTAACCCGAATAATCCCCACTGTGTAACTTCGTGATGATTGAAACCCTAATTCCTCAAACAGCCCCTCGTCCACACCCTCATCACTATTCATGAGCTGCGTGAACTTTCGGTCGCGGTAGACAGGCTTCATCATATTCATCAACTGGCCGCTAGTTTCTTCTTTTTTCCGCTCCTGCTCTTCCTTTTTCCATTCGTTCACTGCTGTTTCTAACGTCTGATTCAATATTTCTGGGTCCACCGGCTTGAGCAAATAATCCGTGCTTCCGAAGTGAATTGCTTTTCTCATATAATGATAGTCATCGTATCCAGTGACGACGATCACCTTGCTTGAGGGGTGATTTCCTTTGATCCATTCGAGTAGCTTCGTGCCGTCCATTTTCGGCATTTTCATATCGGAAAAAATAATCTCTGGGCGGAGTTTTTCAATGAGGTTCGTTGCTTCTTCCCCATTGCTCGCTTCATAAATCGTGGTGATTCCGTGCTTCTCCCAATCCCCTAGAAGTTTGATTCCTTCACGTACATGCGTTTCATCATCAACAATTAAAACGATCACGGTTTGTTCCCCTCCTTCGGCATTTCAACAGGAATGCTCATGCTTACAACAAAGCCTTCTTCTCCATTTTTATAAATGGAAAAATCCGCTTGATTTCGATAATAAATCACTAATCGATCATAAATATTTTTCAGGCCGATCGATGCCGATGATTTCTCTGTACCACTATATAATTCGTGACGAATATCGCTTAATTGCTCATCGGTTACTCCTGCTCCATTGTCCTTCACGGAGATTTTAAGCATCCCGTTCTCTTGGACAGCCGCAGAAATGATGATCGATTGTTTGTCAGTATGCTGATCAAAGCCATGCTTAAAGCAATTTTCAACAATTGGCTGCAGAATCATCTTCGGAACGAAAATTCCCTCCGTTTCCTTTTGAATAACCAAATGAAAGTTAAATTGATCATCAAATCGTTGCTTCTGCAATTGCAAGTACGATTTCACATGCCGTATTTCGTGTGAAAGCGGTACGATATCTTCTTTCATATTCATGCTATATCGCATAATTCCCGCAAGTGACGTTAACAACGTATACACCTTTGTCCCGTTAGCTTTGAGTGCCAACGTGCCAATCGATTGAAGCGAGTTGTATAAAAAATG
>NZ_JAKFCQ010000029.1:0-9185 GCF_036676585.1 Robertmurraya sp. | reverse complement strand
GAAAGGCATGGGAGCCAAGAAAAGCAAACGGAATGTGCCCACTGGGGATGTACTGGTATCCAAAATCCCCTTACGTCTAACCGCTGAACAACGTCTGTTGGTCGATCATCTACGTCAAGAATCCGCACGGTTGTGGAATGATATCTTGGATCATCACGGGTGGCTTTGGCAAACGTGGAAGGTGTGGACCAATGAAGCGGAACTGAAGAAGTGGTTCAACTCGCAAGATTATGCTCTCCACTCTCAAACCATTCAAGCGATCGTTGAGCTGCACCAAGAGACCTGCCAGCGTACCTACGAGCAGCGGGTGAATGGCAACAAGGATTGGAAATATCCATGGCGGTATAAGAAATACTTTTCTGTTCGGTACAAGAAAGCGGCGATCCATAACAAGGGAGATGTTTTGAAATTCAGCAACGGATTGAAAGAAAAACCATTGGTGGTGAAATGCCCGAAACATATCGATCCGTCTGTTGTTAAACATGCAGAGATCGTATGGCACCTTAACCAGTACTGGCTTCATCTGACGATTGAAAAACCAAAACGTCAGCAGGTGCAAGGAACAGGGGTAGCTGGTGGTGATCCAGGTGAAATTCATGCTCTGACGTTATCTGATGGGAAGCAGCATGTCATTTTGACAGGAAAAGAACTCCGTTCTCTCCACCGACTACGAAATAAAAAACTGGCATGGTTCCAAAATCGGATTTCACGGACACAGAAGGGGTCTAGTCATCGAGAGGCCTTGATTGAGAGAAAACGAAACTTCTTAGCATGGATCAACCGTCGCATCGAGTATGTGGAACATGCGATTTCCAAGCAAGCCATTCATTGGTGCATGGATCATGGGATTCAAACCGTCTATATTGGTAACCCGGATGGGGTGCAGCGGAACACGAAGAAAAAACGGTCACGGGTCATCAACCAAAAGTTGAGTCAGTGGTCATTCGGAGAGCTGTTCCGCAAGATCCGATACAAGGGCAGATTCTATGGCATTCAGGTGGAGAAGATCTGTCCCTTATATTAAGTTTCAGCCTAGTAATAGGGTGGATAGAGGAAAAATTGTCTGCTATTCTAATTTGTAAGCCCTTTCAACACCCCGAAGTGGAGTGATAAGGGAAATTACTTCCTCTATTCATCCCTAATTTCTACCCAAAATAAGAATAGGGGAGAATTATTCCCCTATGTCAACCCTGACATACGTCATCACTCACAACCATGTATAGACATTAACCTATGTATGCCTACATGAGTAACTTATTGTTAAAGCCACTTTAATAATACGGAGGAATCGGTGTGGGATACTTTATTTGTGTAGAACCAGGCGTGAGTATATATGTGGAAGATATCAACCCCGGGGGCAGCAAGACCATCGTATTTATACATGGCTGGCCGCTAAGCCATAAACAGTTTGAGTATCAGTTTGATGTTCTTCCCGCAATGGGATACCGCTGTATAGGACTTGACTGGAGAGGGTTTGGTAACTCGGATAAACCAATGAGCGGTTATAATTATGACCGATTGGCAGATGATATCCGCATTGTAGTTGGTGCACTTCAATTAGACAACTTCACACTTGCGGGTCATTCCACGGGTGGAGCGATCGCGATTCGGTATATGTCCCGCTACAATGGTTATGGAGTATCCAAACTTGTCCTTATAGATGCTGCAGCACCTATAGGCTTTACAGCAGAAACTGCAAATAAACTTCTTGCCGAATCGTTGAATGATCGCCCTAAGATGATGCGGGGAGTGACAGACACCTTTTTCTTTCAGTATATAACCGATGCTTTCTCTGACTGGTTTTTTCAATTGGGATTACAGGCAGCGGGTTGGTCAACCGCGGCAATCATAATTCTGCTGAGAGATGAGAAGCTGTATGCTGATCTGCTAAAAATATGGGTCCCTACCTTAATCGTTCACGGCATTCATGACAAAGTGATTCCATTTGCACAAGCTCAGGAACTAAATCAAAAAATAAGCCACTCTCGGCTTGTCCCGTTTCAATATAGTGGTCATGGTCCTTTCTGGGAAGAACGTGACAAGTTTAACCAGCTATTGACACAATTTATCGGCTTAGCTGAGAAGCCCCCTTCTTCAACAAAGTAGGGAGGGGATGAATCGGGTTCGGACAAAGGAGGGTGGATACCCTCCTTTGTCCGACATGAAACCACACGTAAAGAAAAATGGATATCAAACACAAGTTCTTATATAATAGTTCAAGAGAGGTGAGGAAACGATTACCATTACAATAAAGTTACCATTATTTGAACCTACAAAAATAAAACAAGACCAAACATTTACCTATAAATTGTGGTTGTTGTTTCTGATCGGCTGCTGCTAAATCTTGGTGTTCGATTTTTACGACGAAAATGATTGAGCATCGTCGGTCGGGTAAATCTATACAACTCCTGCTATTCTATTGGTGAAGGGAGGTCATTTAAATTCTTATATCCCCACGTCGAACGAATCCTTTATGGAGTCCTTGATTAGCTTGATACTGATACTGGAACAAATTTTGTACTAAGGATTGCATCATGTCTAAACGAAGTTGATGTTTGTTGATCGGCTTCAATTCTTCTGGTTTCTTTAACTGCGGCTCGTCTAATTTATCGTTCTTCTTACTCTTCATTTCACGGAATCTTTCTTGGATTTCCTGGATGAAATTTGAAAAACCATCAACATGAATTTTACCATTTTTTATTTTATCTCGAATTAATTCTTGGAAATAAGTAGCTTCTTCCTTATTTTTCACATTCACTTCCATTTGGAAGGATTGATTCTTTTCATTTATGAGATGAATGTGTAGTTTCCCGTCAAGAAAAGTGATACCGCTACCTTTGGAATAATCGATACTCAAGCTGCCCGTAATCTCAATGTCCGCACCTTTGCCGATAATCAGAGTTCCGCTTTCATTATCGGTATCCCCGACACTGCTGATTTTCACTTTTGCACCATTTTCAACAATCAGGGTATCGTGACCATTATCTACACCGATTGATCTGCTAAACTCCACCTTCGCGCCATTTCCAATAATCACGTTATCGTTTCCGTTATCGATGCCAACAGAACTGTTCCAACTTACTTGTGCCCCGTTGCCGATGATCACTATATCATTTCCGTTATCGATGCCAACAGTGCTGTTCCAGTCTACCTTTGCTCCATTTCCAATCATCATCAAATCATTGGAATTGTCGAATTGGGTAGAGGTATTGAGGTTGATTTTTGCACCGTTCTCAACGATTAACATGTCATTTCCGTTATCGATGCCCACCGAACTATCCACGGTAACTTTTGCAGCTTTTCCGGCAATCAGGAGATCAGCGGTATCGGTTGAGAAGTCACCGACTTTAACACTTACTACGTCCGTTCTTACTTGACTCGTTTGGATTGAAAATTGAATAGGATTAACAGAAGTTGGCGGAGAGTATGTTGATTTGGATATAGTCTGGCTGTTCCCGAGCTCTACCTTGTCAACGGGCTCAAACAACGGACTTTCATGATTGGCTAATGCTTGCTGGGTTTCAGCGAGGGCCGATGGGTTGGATTTATTCCCATGTCTAAGATGCTGGAGTTCCGCGTTTTCTATACCTCTTAGCTTTTGGATCCCGTTATTGATATGTATATTCGTCATTTTATTCCACCTCTCCTCACGATTCCTTTTCTTATAATATCGGTAAATTATGGAATATAGTTTAGTAGAATTTGTATATTTTATTCTTTGTTAAGAGGTTAGAAGCTCTATCAGAGATCGATAGCATGAGGGCGGCAGATGCTGACATCCGTATTTTTATTGTTTCTCTAACGGAAATTTATAGTGTGATATAGTATGCTTCGGCGTCCCTTTTTTTTATTAAAATGCAACTGATGTGTCTACCTTGTCTAGGGGGCTAAAAAGGTCAGTAGAAAATAATGAATCCTTCTCCTCTATATCCCTAGATGTATTACCAGAGAACTTTTCATGTCCATTTGATTATGATTTAGTTTTTTCAAAGTTTAACTTTAAGTCTAATCTTGATGAGGGGCATGAAATGGGCTGCTTATTCTTTTCATGCACTAAACGATAGCTAAAACAATCAACCTGAACCATATTGCTACGGAATTTAAAAGAATTTTTGAATCGGAACGAGGAGAAATATTTGAATTGGGTTAGAAGGGGAAATTCCCCATATATTTATGCAATTAGAGCAAATAACCTTGATTCTTATGAGACACTCATTGTCAAAAGCGAATTTTGAACTCGTTGTTATTTCAATAAACGGGGATGGGGATCGATAGCTTGATTAATATCCTAGACGATACCTGAATAAACGGTATAATTATATCGAGAATGATTCTATAGGAGATTACTATGCAAACAGAAATATTGACTAGTGGGATTGTTATTATAGGTATAATCATTGCAGCAGGGTTTATTATTCGGACAATAAAGAAGATTATTGGAAAAATCCTTACCATTATTATTGGCTTAGGAGTTATATTGGGAGTCATTCAATTTTCTCACTCTGAGGGGGGACTCGTGGCCCAGGTAGCAAAAGTGAATCCATCTGTAGCCGAGGAATATGGACCGTTGCTCATGCCCATACAGGATATCGCTGAAAACTTTGAGGTGAAGGGAAACAAGGTTCATTTCTCTTCTGATCAACAAAAGATATACGGAGAAATTGGTTTCAAAGATAGCAAAACCATGGTCTTAGTCGTGAATTCTGATTTAGAGCCCGTTACAGCTGGAGTTCTGAAAAGGATAGCGGTTAGCTTTACAGAAGACCAGAGTATTGGAGACCGCATTGCCGCAATTCTCCGATCTCCCAAAGAAGCTAAATACCCTTTGGAAAATGGAAATCTCCTCATTCAAGGAGAACAGGCTACCTTAACTTTAAATAAGGTCTTGTATTAGAAAAAATGATAAGCCAACCTTATGGTTAAAATATATAGACATCTGTGTATCAGAAAAAGCCTGTAACTTACTGAGTAATCTAAGTTACAGGCTTCTCTTTAATCTCTTGGCTCTATAATTTTTATTAGATCTGCTCCTGCAAAGAAATTTGAGGTGAAAAACGGGAAAATCGAAGAAATAAAACATAACAATGTTAAAGGTTTTTATTTCTCCTCTTATGGGTTACAAGAAGGAGTAAAAGGTCATTATACACCTAAAGATAAAGCGGAATAGTAGCATCGCTCCAAATGCGAGGCAAGGTGTTAGCTAACTGTAATATTTCAGCGCGATCTTCCTCCGTTGGTCTCCAGCTGAGCCTCGAACAGTATTGGCCATATTCTTCTTGAAGTCGCATTAGCTCGATTTGGAGTTTTTACAAAAATGGAGAAGAAATAAACCTAGACGAGATTTTAGGAGGACAAGGTTCAGGTCCTGATGAGTTAGTTTCAGTAGGTGTAAGACAAGCGAAAGCAAAACAGTTAGAAAAGCCTTTTAAAATAAGATTCGTTTTTTATCATTATCAGTAAAAAAAATTATAAAACGAGTAATTTAATTTGGCAGACTAAATGTTCTGCCAAATTTTTTTCATCTCGTCCTGAACTTAAATAACTTATTCCGCTAAACGAAGATCTATATTTAAATAACCTTCTCCAGTTTAAAGATCGTTCCTAAATCTTAGGGACGGGTCTTTTCTACTGAACCAATATTAAAAAGCAGAACGTGTTCCCCGTTCAACTTCAGAAGATTTACAGCAGGGCATGTCAGGGTCCTGCTACTTACACCACGTTGAATCAGTCCCATTTCGTTCGATGTCGATAAATTGGGATACCAAAAATTTTGTATGTAGCGACAATGTAACGAATATCTTGGGGAAATAGATGCATTATTGCTTTTTCAACTTTAACCCATTTGTTTTTCTTCAATTAAAGGCCCTCTTTCATGATGATGTAGTTAAAAAACATCTTATGAGGGATCGAAAAGAAAATGACAACTATTGTTCAGACGAGCAATTTCAGCTACAAACCCTATATGATAAAATGAAATGAATACTAAATAGGAGTTGGTTTTTTGAGGTGGATTTTCTCTGTCTTGGCTGTTGTACTTTTATTTTCATGGAGTTTACGATGGACTAAAGTTGAAAAGAGACATTCCATAAATGGACATGCTTCAGTTGCTTATAAAAAAGACAATTGGACGGGGCAAACGTGGATAAGTTATGGACCTCCACTTGGAGAAGTTCTTATTGATATTCCGCTAGTTATTGATTCAAAAAGGTTTGATGCTAATGACCACATTGTGAATGAACTTGTGAAACATGGAAAATCAGGATACCTTGTTGATGCATGGCGTAAACGTGATTTAGCCACTTATATTTGGTTCACTCTTACTATACTATGTTTAATCAGCTCAATTATTGGGTTTTGGAGAATTAAAAAACGAGAGAAAAATGTAGGGAATTTATTAAACTAATGAGGATCGATAGCAGGGGAATAGGACTGGCATCGTCCCCTGTTTTTTGCTCGACTAACGGGAAGAAAAGTGGAACTTCAAATTTATGGAATCGTATAAAAAATAGTGAGTTTTAGAGGAGGAATAAAGTTGGTTCATTTTCAATGGGGGACTGCTATATATCAATTGGTTATGTTATTTATATTTATCGGAATACCATTCGGTATAATAATCCTGTTTTTTAAGAGAAAAAGTAAAATAGCAGAATTGGAAAAGAGAATTGAGCAATTGGAGAAAAGACAAAAGGATGAATAATGGATGTTCTTATTCAAGTAACGAGGATCTATAGCGGAATAAACGAAAAGAAGCCGACTCTCATTAATATCGGCTTCTTTGTTTTAGCGTGTTTTTTCCGTCAAATATTAGCGAAACCCCATTTCAGGGATTATCAGAGGAAGAAATCATCTTCTCCAGTTCCCTCTTTGCATACCCAATCCCAACCATGAGACCCATGTTATATTGACACATGGCATAAGCTCTTTCATTGGAGTAATCTTCATGTACCATCTCAAGGAGATGTTCTAATTCCTTGGTAATCCTCCTTAAGTCTTCTTCGATGTTGTCACGGTTCACGATATCACCTCTTGATACAGGAACGTTTGTTCCTATGTCATACCCTATAAAAGCTAATATGATCAATGGAAGAGGGAGTAATAATCGAAGAGAGCTGTATAAGCGGTTTTTCTAGTTGCCTAATGGCTCTTTTATTCTACTAAAGTGAAATAACAGAATCTAATCAATGATAAAACCAAGCTTTTCTCATAAATATTTAAAATTCTTACAAAACATGGTAAATAATGATATTCTTTAATAAGAACAGATAGTTCTTATTAAAGAATATTCGTGAGAAAAGGGAGGAAAAAGGATGAAAGATGCTAAAGGATCAAGCAGAAAAATCTTAGCATTAATCTTATCTTTGTTAGTTTTATTCTTGACAGTAACTGCAAATACAAATGAAGTTGGCAGTGAAATAATCAGTTCATTGCAAGGAAAAATAACAGATGAGAATGGACAGCCTGTTGAAGGTGCTTCAATCAAAATTGGAACATACTCTCCAGAATTAGGATTTCGGTTTGTAGGTTCCGCTTCAACTAATAAAGAAGGTAAGTATTCGATTCCAAATTATACTCGGGGGTTATATGATGCAGTATCCGCTGTAATATCTGTAAAAGGATACGTCGTTGTGTACAGTGTAAAATCTCAAACGCTGAACTTTCAAATTCCAGAGAAAAGAACAATCCTTTCAGGAAAGGTTACATATGCAGACATGTATCAAACACCTGTTGAGGACTATCAAGTAAATTTAAAAGTATATTTAGGTACCGGTGGTGGTCGGATTAATATAGCTTCTACATTAACAGATTCGGAAGGTAATTATACATTTTCCATAATACCTGGCGATTTTGATTCTGCACGTGGAGAAAATAGCTTTCAAATGTTTTTTGGAAGTAATCCTGAGAAACTAGTTGAACATAACGTTGAACTTCAATTGGGAGAAAGTGGCATTATTAACCATCAAGAATACGATATTCCTTCAGGAAGAAGGCTTAATGGGCGTATTGAAGGTTATATAATGGACGAAAATGAGGTTCCGATCAACGATGCTATAGTCGAGTTAGTTGGATTTGATACCCCTATCATCCAAACAGAGGGATTATTTATTTCCGACATAATAAAAGGAGGACACTATACGTTAAGAGTTTCTGCTCCAGGATTTTTTCCATTAGAAGAATCATTTGATATTAATGGAGGGGACACCCATTTAGTACTTAAGCTTACCAAGAATAATCCGCCTGTTGTCACTGCGATTGTTGACCGTTCTCCTGATCATAATGGTTGGTATAATAAAGATGTGACTGTTTCATTTCAAGCTACTGACGATGATTCAGTTCTCTTCATTGATCCCCCAATCTTAGTTTCCACGGAGGGTGTTGATCAAGTAATAGAAGGAATGGCAGAGGATACCGCAGGGTTGATTGGTATCGGTTCAATTAATATTAATTTAGATAAAACTCCACCTGTTACAACAGCGTCTGTTTTAGAAAGTGCATACCAAAACAATTGGTACAAAACTGATGTACATGTTACTCTTTCGTCAAATGATAACCTTTCAGGAGTGGATAATCCGAAGTATAGTCTCGACAATGGAAATACATGGACTGACTATAATGGAGTTATCACCGTTTCTAAGGAAGGCAAAAATATTCTCCAATATCGAAGCTTCGATAAGGCAGGAAATATTGAACAGACAAAAGTAATAGAAGTTAATATTGACAAGACACCTCCATCGTTAAATTTAACTCTTGATAGAACCGTTCTTTCACCAGCTAATCATAAAATGGTTTCCATAAATGCAATAGTTAATGTAATTGAGTCGGTATCTGGCTTAGATTCAGTAGTTTTTACATCAATTACAAGCAATGAATCAAGTAATCAATTAGGTGCCGGTAAAACATCAGCTGATGTTCAAAATGCTGATTATGGTACAAATGATACGACGTTTGATCTTCGTGTAGAAAGATCAGGAAAAGGTGAGGGACGTCTATATACTATTACTTATACTGCTACAGATAATGCGGGTAACATTTCTACGGATACTGCAACTGTGACAGTCCCTAAGAAATAATTGTCTAGACATTTACTCAAGTATTGTCCCTCGTAATAAAAACGAATTGAGGATATAGTATTTCGAGATACAGGGAAAGATTAAATTCGGCGGTTCCGAGCATTTTATAAATTTGTT
>NZ_JAKFCQ010000028.1:0-2008 GCF_036676585.1 Robertmurraya sp. | reverse complement strand
AAAAAAGCATCCATTATTTAAAGGATGCTTCCCGTCTCTTTGATTCATTTTGTTAACATTTTTTCCATGTCTGAACTCCTTCTTGTTATGTAAATGAAATTTAAAATGGTTTCCTGGTCTAGAAACCATTTTTGTAGTTGACCATATGGTTTTACCAATTCGTCTATCTCTTTTACTAAAGAAGAAAACAATTACTATTCACTGTCTTAGTAGATGTAAAAAATTCTTAAAGATAGAAGTGAGATTGATTTTTTTCTTCTAGAAATAATGACTTTGATAATATATTGTATACCTAAAACAATGAAAGCCCTACCTCTCTTTCATCCTTACGGCTCCTTGTCCGTGCCAGTGTGAATCAGGATTTCAAAATCAAGTGACTATTTTATCGAGGCATTTGATAAACTTCAAACGTTCATAAAAGAAATTTAAATAATAAGGATAGATAAGATTGTAGAAATAACAAAAGAGGTTAATGCTCTAAAAGTGAGTTGAAGAAGTTGAATGTCTTTGAGATGATTTACTTTTAATAATTATATTCACAAAAAATCCAGGATATTTCCGGGAGTTGTAATAAATTATCTATAACTAACCTAACAGAAACTTTTTATTTGATTTTCGGTAATCCCTTTTATTAATCCTAGTTCGCTAATCAAAAATCCATGTGCGTCATCCAACATTTTTTTTTCGCTTGCGTTAAGTGCTTTTTCTTTCTTCATACGCATTAAATCACGTACAACTTCAGCGCCTTCTAATATTTTACCCGTTTTCATTTTGTCCGTGTTCACTTTATACCTTTGTTTCCACGGCAGTAATCTATCTGATTCTCCATGCTGAAAAATGTGTATGATGTGTTTTAGTACAATTATGTCAGTAACTGGGCGTATACTTGAACTCGATATTTTACCCGTAGGAATCATGACTTGCATATTACTGATTAACATTTTTATGACATAGTAATGTTGTTTTTCCCCTGAGATTTCCTTTTCTTCTATGTCTTTAATTATACCTGCTCCGTGCATTGGATAAACAATGTAATCGCCAATTTGAAACAAATAATCCACCTCCATATATGGTAACCTTCTTAATGATACCATATATAGTATTTTTTATCAAATTTTTTATTTTATCATAAATTAACATTTATCGTCAACTGCTTTTTCTTTGAAAATCAAAAAAAGCAAAAATAATAGGATTCCAGTCGGATTACAAATAAAGGGTAGAAGGGAGCTGCTTCGTATTCATTTTTGACCCATTGAATCAATTCTTGTGATTTCATGTTGATTCCTCCAGTAGTTCTATATCTCTATATAATACCTGTCTGCAAAAGCGCATACAATTTCTAAAGTCACACTTTTTTGAACTCTTTAAATCTAGCACAATACTGGAAGGTTGCTCTTCCTGTGACATCGCCCGAAGTGACATTCCCTTCTTTACTCCTTTGTGCACTAGATTCCAAGCTTCATCCTAGTTGTGTCTGAACTTATTCGAAACAAATGGACTCGAGAGGCTTCAATTTGACTTGTAACATCTACATCTTCTTTTCCTTTGTAAATCAATGGACGGATGTAGTGGAATTGATTCATCTTTAAGATCTGGTATCTTCCTTTAAGCAAATGATGAAGCTATATTTGTTCTTAAAAACAAGTTTGGACTAAGTATTGGACACTTCTAACAAGAAAAGACCGAAAGGGTCTCCCGAGTTGCCGTATCATATCAATGTGTAACGTGCTAAGGTCTCTGACTCCAGAGAGGTTTTATCCTTCTTGCCTTTGACGAAGAATAAAATATTGCTTTCTGTACGCAGGTAAGGCATCAGCCCTATCGGTTCACTAACGTTTATGGAGCTCAATCCCTTCAACCTTTTGGCTTTCGGCCCGCCACCTAACTGTCTACGCTTAAAGACTAAAGTTACCTTTAGCCCTCCAAGACTCGCTACGAGCGAATGGCTAGTTCTTACTCGGCGGGAATCCCACCCGCTATATGATACGACCTAGGCTCGGCCGCACAC
>NZ_JAKFCQ010000027.1:0-89022 GCF_036676585.1 Robertmurraya sp. | reverse complement strand
AAAATTGCTGAGTTTTCCGATGAACAGGCAGAAATCATTAGAGAGTATTCTAATGCACCTATTACCCATAATAGCTCTGTCTTTTTCAGTGTAGACAACGAAAGGCTTTACGAAAACTTAGATTTTGCTTCGTTTGACACTTATGCCACCATCGATCACTTTGAGAATTATTTGATTAATCATGATTTGTGGAGGAACTTCAAAAAAGGAAAGAATTTCTGGGTCATGGAAACAAGTCCATCCTATGCGGCGTCGTTAGAAAGTCATGCCAATCCTCATCCAAATGGCTATCTAAAAGTAGAAGCAGCTGCTGCCTATGCATTAGGTGCTGAAGCGTTTTGTTATTGGTTATGGAGACAGCAGCGTGCAGGTTGCGAACAGCCACACGGGTCTGTAATCAGCGCATGGGGAAAACCGACCGTTGGATTCTCAAATGTGCTAGAAGTAGAAGAAATGCGTAAAGAAATTGAGCCAATTATTTTATCAACTAAGCCTTCTCAAGCAGAATTGGCTATTACGTATTCTGACCGGGGCAAGGCCTTCTTAAAGACCGAGCCGCATCGAGAATTGAATCATCGCAACTTAATTACGGATTTCTACAAACGAATTTTATCCATGGGAATTTATCGTGATGTAATCCCTGAAAGAGCGAGTTTAGACGGTTATAAACTATTGTTCACCCCGTTTATCCCGTATGTATCTTCCGATTATATCGCTCGGGCAATCGAGTTTGTAGAAAAGGGTGGGATTTGGATTGCTGGGCCATTAACAGGTGGACGCACCGAACATCACACGGTTCATACAGATAGAGCTTTAGGGGAATTAGAAAAATATGCCGGTGTAGAAGTACTTTACACCTACCCAATGGATGGTACTGGAAGCATCGGGCGTGCTTTTGATATTGCTGCACCACTAGGGAATTGGAGTTCCGTGTTCGAAGCAGATTCTGAAACTGCCGTTGGAATCATTGAGGAGGGACTATCTAAAGGGAAAGCCTTTCTAACGGAGCATCAACTTGGAGCAGGAAAAATCGTCATGCTTGGGTCATTGCCACTAGGAGATGCAGGAGACTTGCTGTTGCAGAAATTAGTCGATCATTATTCACAGGAAGCAAATCTTACTATGAGAACCGATGTATCACAAGGAACCATCGTTGCCCCAAGACAAGGGGATGGGTACGCGGTTTGGTTTATCATCAATATGGATGGGAAAGGCGGTTCAGTGACGATTCCGCAACGAGGTATAGATTTGCAGACCAATAGCGCAGTTGAACCAGGAAAACTCGAGCTTAGCAGCTTTGAATATAAGGTGATCCAATTTAATGAGGAGTTACGATGATTCGAAAAGCATCAGTTATGAAAGTGTTTCCTGGCTGTCATGATGAATACAAAAAACGTCATGATGAACTTTGGCCGGAAATGGAAATCGAATTAAGGAATCACGGAGCGCATCACTATTCCATTTTTTTAGATGAGAAGACCAATAGCCTCTTTTCATATGTAGAAATTGAGAGTGAAGAAAAGTGGAATCAGATGGCGCAAACGGATATTTGTCAAAAATGGTGGACGTATATGAAGGACATTATGGAAACGAACCCGGATAACAGTCCAGTTTCAACAGAGTTAAAGCAGGTGTTTTATTTAGACTAGAAAAGAAAAAGAGAGACCATTAGTGCTTCTGTTAGTGGTCTCTCGTTTTATTAAGAGTCTATTCATTAGGGTGTAGAAGTTTATAACAATAAGAGGGGGATAGTTTATGCATAGTTTGCGTTGGGCATGGAGCTATATCCGTCATTTTAAAGGAAAGTTGTTTATTGGTTTATTATTGGCATTGGCTGTGTCAGCCCTTAATATGGTGAATCCATATCTAGCAGGGAGAATGGTTGATGATGTTATGTATGGTGAAAATATAGAAATGCTATGGACTTTGGTAGCGTTAATGATCGGTACCACGATTGTGAGGACTTCCGTTCGATATGGATATCAGATCATGTTTGAAAAAATATCTCAAAATGTCATTTTCAGAATGAGAGAAAACCTTTATGATCGCCTTCTTCAATTAGATTTTACTTTCTATGATCGTACCAAAACAGGAGATATTATGGCTCGTATGACAGGTGACATGGAGGCCATTCGACATTTTACCGCTTGGACGATTTATATGATATTTGAAAATGCAACTATCTTTATCTTTGCTATCGTTTTTATGTTTACTATCCATCCACCATTGGCATTAGCCATTTTATCAATAGCGCCGGTGATCGCATTTTTTGCCTTCCGTTTATCGCGTGATGTTAAGCCAACATTTACGGAAATTAGAAATCAGTTTGCGAAGCTTAATTCAATCGTTCAGGAGAATATCAGTGGAAATCGGGTTGTTAAAGCGTTTGCGAAAGAAAGTTATGAAATTGAAAAGTTTTCAGTCGAAAACGAAGCTTTCATGGATCGAAATCTGAATTCTGCAAAAGTGTGGGAGAGATATTTACCCGTTCTTGATTCTCTTGCAGGTGTCTTAACGGTAGTAATGATCTTAGTCGGCGGTATTATGGTAATAAATGATTCACTAACAATTGGAGAACTCGTCATTTTTAATTCTTTGATCTGGGCGTTAAACAACCCCATGCGGATGGCAGGCTGGTTGATGAATGATGTGCAAAGATTTATTGCCTCTGCTGAAAAAGTGGAGGAATTGCTCCTAACAAAATCAAAAATGATTAATGGTGTTGAAAAAAGTATCATACAGGAAAAATCAGCTACGGTTGAGTTTGACCGTGTTTATTTTAGCTATGGTGATGGAATGGTTCTTGAGGATGTGACCTTTGAGGCTCATCCCGGGCAAACAGTGGGAATCATTGGCCCAACTGGTTCAGGAAAATCAACATTAGTGAACTTGCTTAGCAGATTTTATGATACGTCCAGCGGAGATATTAAAGTTGGTGGAAGGAACGTTAAGGAATGGGATATTCATCAATTAAGGTCATCCATGGGAATGGTTATGCAGGATATATTTCTATTTTCCGATACCATTGAAGGAAATATTGCCTATGGAAATCCCAACGCAACACTGGAGGATGTTCAAGCGGCGGCTAGAAAAGCTGAAGCTCATGATTTTATTACAAGCCTCCCTGACGGCTATGACACGATTGTTGGGGAAAGGGGAGTAGGATTATCAGGAGGACAGAAACAGCGGATCGCACTTGCAAGAGCCCTTTTGAAAGACCCGAGTATTCTTATTTTGGATGATACGACCTCAAGCGTGGATATAGAAACAGAGGAAAGAATTCAACACACACTTCAAGCTATTCAACAACGCAAAACTTGTTTTATTATTGCCCATCGAATTTCGTCTGTAAAAGAGGCAGATATCATTCTCGTAATGAATAATGGCAAAATCATAGAAAAAGGAAATCATGAAGAATTACTGTTAAAAAGAGGCTACTATTACCATGTTTTTCAAAATCAGTATGGGAACTTTGATATTCACCTAATTGCAGGGAAGGTGAGATAAAGTGGCACGTAATAAGTTTAATGTAGATGAAGAGCTGGAAACACCTTTTAGTATCGTTCACCTAAAAAGATTACTAGTGTATGTGAAACCTCATAAAAGAACCATTCTATTAACTGTACTAATCATGCTTCTAGCAAGTGGTGCGAATTTAATTGGCCCCTATTTAATTAAACAGGCAATAGATGAAGAAATACCAGGTAAGGATATTACAGGGTTAGTGATCTTGGCGGGAATTTATTTAGGTGCCTTGATCATTACTGGCATCTGTATGAAATACAGAATCCGAATGATGTCTCAAATTGGTCACGATGTGATAAAACAAATTCGAAAAGATTTATTTACGCATTTACAAAAGCTTTCTTTTTCATTTTTTGATAGCCGGCCACATGGCAAAATATTGGTCCGGGTAGTTAATTATGTGAATGGGTTAAGTGATTTATTATCAAACGGTTTGATTAATTTAATTACCGATCTCTTTAGCTTATTGGTCATTATCGGCTTTATGCTTGCGATTGATGTTAAGTTAACGCTAGCTGCGATGGCTGGTTTTCCGATCCTTGCAGCATTTATTTTCTTAATAAAAAATGCTCAGCGGAAAGCATGGCAAAATTTAAGCAATAAGCAATCCAATATGAATGCGTATATCCATGAAAGCATTAATGGAATTAAAGTGACCCAAGCGTTTGTCCAAGAGGAAGAAAATAAGAAAATTTTTCATGGGGTTTCCAATGGGTATAGAGGTACATGGATTAAAGCGATTAAGGTTCATTTCCTACTGTGGCCTGCGATTGAAAATATTTCGGTATTAACCGTCTCTTTGATATACGTTATTGGCATCAGTATGATAGGAAACGGCATTACAGTCGGGGCATTGGTTGCATTTGTCGGATATATTTGGATGTTTTGGACACCACTGACCAATATCGGGAACTTTTACAATGCAATTATTAATGCTTCGGCATACCTAGAACGTATTTTTGAGATGATGGATGAAAAACCGACGATCATGAGTGAACCTGGAGCAACGGACCTAGACGCTATTAAAGGTAAGGTGGATTTTGAGAATGTCATTTTTGGTTATGAAGAAAACGATAGAAACCTAGATGGCATCAACTTCAAAGTGAATCCGGGTGAAACCATAGCCATTGTGGGCCCAACAGGTTCTGGAAAAACAACGATAGTCAATTTGATTAGCCGTTTTTATGATATTAATAGCGGAGTCATAAAAATTGATGATGTTGATATAAAGTCCGTTAGTGTTACGTCCCTTCGGAAACAGATGGGAGTCATGCTTCAGGACCCGTTTATTTTTTCGGGAACCATTATGGAGAATATCCGTTATGGAAGATTGGAAGCATCCGATGAAGAGGTCATGCAGGCTGCTAAGGCTGTGCAGGCACATGGATTTATTAGCCAG
The DNA here is from genome assembly GCF_036676585.1 of Robertmurraya sp. NCBI lineage: Bacteria > Bacillati > Bacillota > Bacilli > Caryophanales > Bacillaceae > Robertmurraya > Robertmurraya sp. Next base: position 84,098 of record NZ_JAKFCQ010000027.1, on the reverse strand, counting down.
TTAAAGGATGGCTATCATACAGAGGTAAATGAAAGAGGAACAAAGCTCTCAAATGGTCAAAGGCAGCTGATTTCTTTTGCTAGAGCATTACTCGCTGACCCTAAAATCCTTATATTAGATGAAGCAACATCTTCTATAGATACCGAGACAGAACTTGCTCTGCAAAAGGGACTTGAGGCTTTGCTTTCAGGAAGAACTTCTTTTATCATTGCTCACCGGCTTTCCACGATTCAAAATGCATCTCGAATCTTTTTTATTGAAAAAGGGAAGATTCGAGAAGAAGGGACACACGAGGAATTAATTCAACAAAAAGGACTTTATTGGAGTTTATATACTTCACAATACTCCTCTTTAGTTGTTGGCTAATGTTTGGCCCCTGAGTACAGTACTTAGGGGCTATTTGATATGTTTTAAATGTTACAATCGCGTTCGGATTATTTAGAAAAATCCAACTATTTAATTATTCCCTTTGAAAAATAGTTGGATAATGGTAAAATTTAATTAACACGTACGGACAAATTTTATGGTGTTTTCTTGCGGAAAAATGAGGGCGCTTACATATGTATCTTTTTACCTACTATTATATGATGAAAATGGAGAATCACTCTAATGAAAAAGGCTTTTTGTCAACTAAAGAGGCGATATGACAATCTGAAAATTAAATATAAACTATTTGTACTCGTTTCATGGATTATGATTCTCTCATTTTCTTTTACATTCTTTGGATTAAGCTATGCATTTAAAATGTATGATGAACAAATATATAGTAAATCCTCACAAGTTTTAAGTACATCTTCAAATAGTATAGAGAATGAATTAAAGAGGATGGAGGATGTTTCCTATAATATTTTAACGGATCCACAAATCCAACAATATTTGTCTTTAATTTTGGAAGACAGTACAGAATATGAAAAATTTCGATTACGTAACCAAATGAGTGATAAACTTCTTAGCTATGTCAATAAAGAAACTTACATCCAATCAGTGTATTTAGTCGACGCAAATGGCGAAGAGTATGCTGTCGGTCCCAAAAACTTAAAATTGTCAGAGAGACAAAAGAAGTATGTTACCGAGATGGCCATAAGTGCAGATGGGAGCAATGTATGGCTTAATCCAAAGGAAAATGATTTTACCATCGCAACTGCTCGGGAAATTAGGCAGTACCGAAACCTAAGTTTTGACACCTTAGGTACACTCGTCATTTATATCAACATGGATAAGCTTGTAGGAAATATTTTAGAGGGATCGAAAAGGATGGATGGAGAGTTCTTTATTGTTGATAATAATGACATTATTTTTCCAAAAGAAACCAATTTCCTAAAAGATCACTTACTAACATTAGACTCTGGCTATCAGATAAAAGAAATCGATAAAAAAAGTTACTTTCTTGTTTCTATTAAGTCGAATTACTTTGATTGGGGTTATGTAAACGCAATTCCCTTTAATCAAATTTTCAACAATATTAATCTAGTGAAAACTTTTTTAATCATTATATTTATTTTGATGTTCGCTGTTGTAACGGTATTAGGAATGCGATTTGCAAGGAACATAACGATTCCTTTAGAAAATCTTGTAGCCGGCATGCAACACGTAAAGGTTGGTGATTTTAAAGAGGCCAGAAAGGAAACGCTTAAATTTTCCACGACTCAGGATGATGAAGTAGGAAAATTGCAACAAAACTTTCAAACGATGATCCAACAAATTGATGAGTTGATCCATGAGGTTTTTTCTAAGCAGCTGACGATCAAGGAAACAGAGTTTAAAGCATTACAGGCTCAGATTAATCCCCATTTTTTATACAATACATTAGAATCAATCAACTGGTTAGCCAAGGGAAATGGACAAACTCAAATTTCGAAAATGGTTGAAGCGCTCGGTTTTTTATTGCGCAATTCTATCTCTTTAAAAAAACCATTGATTACGGTAGAGGAAGAGCTTGATATCGTTAAAAATTATATTATTATTCAGAGTTATCGATTTGAAGACCGATTGGATTTTCATTTGAATGTGAATACGGATCTTTATGGATATTCTATTCCCAAATTAACGTTACAGCCCCTAGTGGAAAATGCCATTCACTATGCCTTAGAACCAATGATTGATACTTGTAAAATTGAAGTGTATTCAATTGTTGATAGTGACTCGTTCCAACTTATTGTGGAGGACAATGGTCCAGGAATGGAGCCTGCCTTTATTGAAAAATTAAAAAGGGGAGAAGTGAAAACTAGAGGACAAGGGTTAGGGTTATCAAATATAGATGAAAGAATAAAGCTTTCTTTCGGAGAAGACTATGGAGTTAGGATTGAAAGTGTGCCAAATGAAGGTACAAAAGTAATCATCGTACTACCGTTTGATAAGGGGGGAAATTATGTATAAGGTTTTATTAGTAGATGACGAAAGAATCATTACTGACGGAATGGCAAAGGTAATTGCCTGGGAATCGATAGGGACCACATTAATAGGAACGGCAAGAAATGGCATCGAAGCATTCAGTGTAATTGAACAAAAACAACCAGATATCGTTATTAGTGATATCAAAATGCCTGGAATGAACGGGTTAGAGCTTGTTGAAAAAGTTAACAGCGTGTTTCCACACATACGATTTATTCTCCTATCAGGCTTTAGTGAATTTGATTACGCAAAACAGGCAATGGCATATGGAGTGAAGCACTATCTATTAAAACCATGTAATGAGCACTCGATTATGGATGCTGTAACGGAGCTTTGTGAGGATTTAACACAAAGACTAAATCGGGAAAAATTTGTTCAACAGATGAAAGGTACTCTCGAAAGTGTTATGCCCTATGCAAAGGAACAGATGTTAAAGGAAATTGTTACGAATCAGTATGAAAACAAAGATTTAGATTACTATCATAAACTATTTCAATTAGATTTACATTCTTCTAAAGTCCGGCTCGTTTTATTCCAACTTGAGGGAGAATTCTATTTTGAGCATATGTTTGCTATCAAAAATATAGCGGAACATATTTTGGCCTCTTATATACTCAGCTGTACAGTTGGGGAAACCGTGTTGTTATTAATTGAAGATGATGAAGACACACTTAGTCTTCATAGCCAAATAGAAAAAATTAAAAAAACATTTTTTCAATATTACCAAATAGATTGTACGATTGCTATAAGTGAAGAAGGAAGCATCTGTCACGCCAATAAATTATACAAGGAAGCACTGGATTGCCTTTCATACCGGTTTTATTTAAATGAAGGAGGTATCATTACGACAAAGGATATCTCCAATCCATACAATCTAGCGGAAGGAGATTTTTATTTTGATGATCAAAAATTTTGTCGCCTAGTAAAATCGGGTTCATGGGAGGATGTTAAGAACGAAATCAGTAATTTTATTAATCATCTAATCTATTTAAAACTGGATATTCATACAACCAAGTCTTATGTCATACAACTCTTTAATTCGATGATTCGTTTGTGTGAAGCCGAACAGATGAATAAGTATTTAGGTCAATTAACCGTTTTGCTAGAAATGGAAACGATACAAACGATGAAATCCTTTTTTGAAAGCGTTGCCCAAGAAATAACCTCTTTATTTTATAACCAAAATAAGAAGAAACACTCTGCCATTATTAATAAAGTAATTGAAATTATTGAAAAACATATGGGAAATCAACATCTATCCTTGCATTGGGTTGCGAATGAGATGTTATATATGAATGCTGATTATCTAGGAAAGTTATTTAAGAAAGAAACTGGCGAAAAGTTTTCTAATTACCTAACCAAACAAAGAATTGAAATGGCTATTAAGCTTATTGAAAAAGAAAACGATGTAAAGGTGTTTGAAATAGCAGAAAAAATTGGGTATGGTGAGAACCCTCAATATTTTAGTCAGGTCTTTAAAAAACATACAGGATACACTCCATCAGAATATAAAAAAGAATCGTTACAAGGGCAGTAAAAAATATAAAAAAGGGGAAATAACGATGAAAAAACTATTATTTTCAACCTTATCCCTAGTAATGGTATTTTGTGCTGGTGGTTGTGTAAAACTCGACCTGCTCCATTCGGCAGCAAGTAAGGAACAGGAGAGGGTTACTATCAGGATTGCCTGGTGGGGTGAGCAGCCAAGACACGATTATACAATGGAAGTAATTGAATTGTTTGAAAAAGAATACCCCCATATAAATATTGAACCAGAGTATGCTTATTGGGATGATTATTGGAAAAGACTAGCTCCACTGGCGGCTGCAAATCAGCTACCAGATATAGTGCAAATGGATCTCCTATATTTGAAAACGTATAGTGAGAATAATCTGCTTGAGGACATGACTCCTTTTATCGAAGAAGGAGTGATTAATACAGAGGATATTAGTGAAGATGTTCTTTTAGGAGGAAAAGTTAATGGATCCTTGTACGGTTTTCCACTTGGTATGAATGTACCTGCTATTATTGTAGACCGGGATTTACTTTCTTCAGCTATTGATTCGTTTCCAGAATCCAACTGGACATGGGCCGACTATGAAGAAATTGTTTCCAAGGTACATAATGCAAAGGGTATTTATGGAACCAATGGAATGAAATCCGTTGACGTGTTTTTTTCGTATTATTTACGAACAAAAGGAATGAATTTATATAATAATAGCGGCACAGGATTAGGCTATGAGGAAGACCAGTTGTTTATCGATTACTTTGAAATGCAATTAAGATTGCTAGAAAAAGGTGCTTTTCCAAGAGCGGATGAAGAAGATCAAATAAAGGGGATTGAGAATGGGTTACTTGTAAATAAATTAGCTCCTATGACCTGGGCTTATTCCAATCAATACATCGGTTTATTAGAGACTGCCAACCGTGAACTTGATCTTATTCCCCCTCCGGGTCCAGGGCAGGGTGACGGACTAACATTAAGACCGAGCATGCATTTTTCTATTTCTAAGAGTTCAAAAAATAAAGAAGCAGCTGCGCTATTTATTAATTTTTTTATCAATAATATTGAAGCAAATCAAATCATAAAAGGGGAAAGAGGAGTACCTATTTCTTCAACAGTTGCCGAAAAAATAGTAACCATACTTTCCGAAGACCAGAAAAAAGTGTTTGATTATGTTTATCACGTAAAAAATAATAATCCTAAAGTGGAAAAAGCAGATCCGTTAGGCGCTATCGAGGTAGTCAGTTTACTACAGGATATATCTGACCAAATTCTTTTTAAGAAGATTACGCCAAGTGAAGGGGCGAAAATGTTTAGAACAGAAGCGAATAATATTCTCTCGAAGAAAAACTAGATCCTTTTTCCTGCAGTAAGGGCTCTATTGAACAAGAAATACTACTTGTTCAAGGAGTCTTTTTTGTTTTCAAATAAATGTCTGATTTTTAAACAAATAGGACGGAAAAATGGATTCAGAATAGTTCGAATTGGTTGCATAATAAAAATGTAAACACTTACATAAAAGTGTGAGAAAAGAAGGGGGAAAAAGAATGAAAAAGTTTTTAGTGTTAATTTTTACTTTTGTTTTAGTTTTTTCCTTAGCAGCATGTAACAGTAGTTCACCTAGTAGTAATGAGTCTGAAGAACCAAAAGAAGACAATAAAGATGAAAAAGTAACTCTTCGTATTGCCTGGTGGGGTTCACAACCGCGTCATGATTACACACTTAAAATAATTGAAATGTATGAAGAAAAAAATCCAAATGTAAAAATCGAAGCAGAATATGCTGCATGGGACGATTACTGGAAGAAGTTAGCTCCACAAGCTGCTGCAAATGAACTTCCAGATATTATCCAAATGGATTTATCTTATTTCTCACAATATGCTCAAAACGGTCAAATCGCTGATCTAACTTCTTATGTTGGTAATGAAATTAACACAGCAGATATTGCTGAAAATGTTATCGATGGTGGGAAAATTGGCGACAAACTTTATGGAGTTAACGCAGGTGTAAACGTGGTTGGTTTCCATTATGACCCAGCAGGACTTCAAAAAGCTGGCGTGGATTCAATCCCTGAAAATTGGACTTGGGATGATTACCTAGATATCGCTGCAAAAGCGAAAGATGCAGGATTATTTGTAGATACAAGCATGAAAGCCGATGTATTCTTTAACTACTATTTAAGAACAAAGGGTGAGTCTTTATACAGTAAAGATGGTGCTTCTTTAGGATATAAAGATGACCAATTGTTCGTCGATTTCTTTAAAATGAGATCCGATTTAATTCTGGACAAAGCAGCTCCAACTCCAGACTTTTTAGCTCAACTAAAAGGGATTGAAGATGATCCTGTAGTTACACAAAATGCGATTGGTATTTGGCAGTGGTCTAACCAATTCGTAGGTTTACAGCAAGTTGCGAATAGAGATCTTGCTATTGCTCCAATGCCAGGTCCTGACAGCGATAAAGGCCTATATTTAAAGCCAAGTATGTTCTGGTCTGTTGGAAATAATTCGAAAAATAAAGAAGAAGCTGCAAAGTTTATTGACTTCATGATCAACGATATCGAAGCGAATAAATTAAATCTTGGTGACCGTGGTGTTCCTGGTTCTGCAACTGTTAAAGAAGCATTAAAGCCACTACTTTCTCCAGCTCAAGTTCAAGTATTTGACTATGTTGAGTGGGCAGAAGGAAACAGCTCTGCATTTGATGGTCCAGACCCAGTAGGTGCTGGTGAAATTATCGAGACTCTAGATAGTTTAGCTGAACAAATGGCTTATGGAAATCTTAAAGTGGAAGATGCAGCAAAACAGTTTAGACAGCAGGCTGAAAGCGTCTTATCGCAAAACAAATAATAATTTCCAAAGATAGCTGATCACCTTTTCGATCAGCTATCGTCCTTTCATCTTATGGAAACGAGGTCAAAGAATTAAGGAGATGAACCAATGAGTACACCTGTGATAAAGGGAAATGCAAAAGCAGATCTTCCAATCCGCTCTATAAGCAAAAGAAGCCGTATCATCAAGGAAAACTTGACAGGTTATGCGTTTATTAGCCCTTTTGTTATTGGATTCCTTGCTTTTACATTCATTCCAATCGTTGCATCTTTATATTTATCATTTACAAACTATAACCTATTTGCACCACCCAAATGGATAGGATTAGACAACTACATAAAAATGTTTACAGGCGATCCCCGCTATTGGCAATCGTTAAAAGTGACACTTATTTATGTGTTTGCAGGGGTTCCTTTACGACTCGCATTCGCATTGTTAATTGCCATGATGTTAAACACCGCTTCTAAAGCAGTAGGACTATATCGCTCATTGTTCTATTTACCGTCTCTAATCGGAGGCAGTGTCGCTGTTGCCATTATGTGGCGTAATGTGTTCGGTGATATTGGTATTGTTAATATTTTACTAGAATTAATTGGAATCCCAACCGTTAGATGGTTTGGTAACCCTACAGCGGCATTATGGATGCTTATCTTCTTATCTGTATGGCAATTTGGTTCTTCGATGTTAATCTTCTTAGCGGGATTAAAAGGTATTCCAAAGAGTTACTATGAAGCAGCAAGCGTAGACGGAGCAAATGGAGTTCAAAAATTCTTTAAAATCACTCTTCCAATGCTAAGCCCAGTTATCTTATTCAATACGGTCATGCAGACGATTGCTGCATTTATGACGTTTGTTCCAGCCTTTATTATTTCAAAAGGTACCGGGGGACCGTTAGACGGAACACTTCTGTATTCTCTATATCTATTCATTCAAGGATTCGAGTTCTTTAATATGGGTTATGCTTCCGCAATGGCATGGGTCATGCTCATTATTGTGGGTATATTAACAGCGGTCATCTTTAGTACTTCAAAATACTGGGTTCACTATGAATCAGAAGGAGGCAGATAATCATGACATCGAAGTTAAAGTCACCAAGATGGTGGATCTATCACATACTTGTCGGCGGATTTGCTATATTGATGCTGTATCCAGTTATTTGGCTCCTCATGAGTTCCTTTAAACCTAGTGATACAATCTTTATTACTGCGAAATCACTCATCCCAGATCCTTGGATTTGGACCAACTTTGCAGAAGGGTGGAAAGGGATTGGCGGCAATTCCTTTGGGGTGTTTATTAAAAACACAGCCATTCTGGTGGTTATTACACTAATTGGACAAGTAATATCCTCGGCCTTTATTGCCTTTGGATTTGCACGATTACAGTTTAAAGGAAAAGCACTTTGGTTTGGGATCATGATGGTTACCTTAATGCTTCCACACGATGTGTTAATGGTTCCTCAATATATTATTTTCTCGAAGCTTGGTTGGCTTAACTCCATTAAGCCACTTGCTATCCCAGCATACTTTGGACATCCGTTCTTTATTTTTCTCCTAGTACAATTTATTAGGACGATACCGAGAGAGTTAGATGAAGCGGCGATTATTGATGGATGTGGTACCTTTAAAATATTTACAAAGATTATTTTGCCATTAATTAAACCAGCATTAGCTACGGCATCGATTTTCTCATTCTATTGGACTTGGGAATCCTTATTAGGACCAGTGTTATATTTAAATAGCCCGTCAAAGTATACTGTTTCCATGGCATTAAATATGTTCCTGAGTAATGAAACAGTTTCTAACTGGGGCTCTATGTTTGCGATGTCGGTGGTCACGTTAATTCCTGTATTTGTTATTTTCTTTCTCTTTCAACGTCATGTTGTGGAAGGAATCAGTACGAGTGGACTTAAAGGCTAATAGGTACATCAAATTCTGGAATTTGTCTTATTCCTTTGCCACTTCATAAGAGAGAGTGTAAGCAAATCCGAAGTGGCAAAGAAATGTATAAATACGGAATAGTTTTTAGTGGGAAAAAGGGGGATGACTAATGGAAACTTCTGCTTTTATGGGCGGTTTTTATAAACTATTGGAATGGATATCAAGACTGGCTTTCTTAAACATACTTTGGATTTCATTTTCCTTATTAGGACTTATCCTTTTTGGTTTTTTTCCAGCAACAGTGGCTATGTATTCGGTTGTTCGAAAGTGGATGTATGGAAAAGAAGATGTATCTATATTTAGGACCTTCTGGACTGCATATAAACAGGAGTTCGTAAAAAGTAATCTTCTCGGATTGATTATTTTTACGATCGGAGTCATTTTGTATATCGATTTTCACTTTGTAATTCAAGCAACAAGTAGCTTCGTGTCGATCCTTTATATTCCATTTTTATTAATTTCTTTTATCTTAGTTTGTATGTTGTTTTATATTTTTCCAATGTTTGTACATTATGATATGAAAATTCGTCAGGTGATTAAGAATTCATTTTTTGTGATGATTATGAATCCTATTTCAACCTTTTACATGTTAATTGGTAGTTTTGGTATTTGTTTTGCACTATCGTATGCACCGCCCATCTGTATCCTTTATAGCGGAAATCTGCTCGCTCTATTTATCATGAAACCTGCAACCATGGCCTTTGAGAAAATAGAACAAAAATCAAAATTACTACTACAAGGACAGTAAAATCCGGGCTCTCAGTTTATTGAGACCCGTTTTTTAATGACTTGCCTAAACCATTCAGAGAGAAGGGAATGTAATGGAGAAAGATGTTTCAAAACAAGTACTACTATGGAAATCAACAAACATCAAAGATGATGATAGAGATGAGTCTCCTAATATAGAACTGTTTTTATTAGACGGGGAAGGCTCCCATCCAGTCATGATTATAGCACCGGGAGGAGGCTACTCTCATCGAGCAAGCCATGAGGCTTATCCAGTTGCTAATTGGCTCAATTCAATTGGTATTTCTGCGATTGTTCTAAATTATCGTGTCGCCCCTCATAAACATCCACTTCCACTTCATGATGCACAAAGGGCGATTAGAATGGTAAGATACCATTCTACTAATTGGAGGATCGATCCAAACCGGGTAGGGATATTGGGATTTTCTGCCGGAGGACATTTGGCATCCACCGCAGGAACACATTTTGATTTAGGAAATCCGGTGGCCGAAGACCATATAGAACGGTTTAGCTGTCGGCCTGATGTCACGGTTCTTTGTTATCCGGTGATCACAATGGGAGAATCGACTCATGCGGGAAGCATGCATAACTTATTGGGGGGAGATTCAAGTGAAGAAATGATTTATCTGTTATCCAATGAGTTACATATTAATGAACATACACCGCCAGCATTCCTTTGGCATACAGCTGATGATGCATCAGTAGACGTGGAGAACAGCTTCCTCTATGCAAAAGGGTTAAGGAGAAATTCCGTTCCTCTTGAACTACATGTATTTGAAAGTGGTCGACATGGATTAGGGTTAGCGGAGGATCATCCAGAAGTAAAAGTTTGGCCAAAGCTTTGTGAAAAATGGCTAAGAAAAAGGGGATTTTAAACCTTTCTTACGACACCTTAGAAAAAATAGGAGGGAAATATGTTAACGAAAGATGAGATAAGGATTCGAGATCCTTTTATCCTTACTGACCATGATTCAAGAAACTATTATTTGTATGGTACGACAGATGCAAATGTTTGGGAAGGACAGGCTACAGGATTTGATGCCTATAAAAGCAGAGACTTAGTAAACTGGGAAGGTCCATTTCCCGTTTTCCGAACGGATTTATACTTTTGGGCAAATCAACATTACTGGGCACCTGAGGTGTATTTTTATCATGATCAGTATTATATGTTTGCTAGCTTTAAAGGGGAAGGAAAATGTCGCGGTACTCAAATCCTAGTGTCAGACCATCCATTAGGTCCGTTTTCACCTCTTTCAGAACATCCGATTACTCCCAGTCATTGGGAATGTCTTGATGGGACGTTATTTATAGATAGTAACGAAGAACCATGGATCATTTTTTGCCATGAATGGCTTCAGGTTCAAGATGGAGAAATCTGTGCCCAGCGCTTATCACCTGATTTTCAATCGACAGTAGGGGAGCCTTATTTTTTATTCAAAGCGTCAAGTGCCAACTGGGTAGTTCCCGTGAGAGGGGAGACGGAATATATCACAGACGGACCTTTTCTGTATCAAGATCAAAAAGGACGGTTACAAATGCTATGGTCAAGTAGAAGTCCTAAAGGATATGCGGTTGGAATCGCTATATCAGAATCTGGTGATATACGTGGCCCGTGGGTTCAGGAGACAGAATCTTTATTAGACGAAGATGGCGGACATGCGATGCTATTTAGAACTTTTAATAATGAATTAAAACTAGCCATTCATTCACCCAATCGATCCCCAAATGAACGACCTGTATTTTTATCTGTTTCAGAGAAGGATGGCAAACTAGTTGTAGAAAAGTGAAAGAAAAACTGTGTACCAAATGGTTTACACAGTTTTTTCTTCATTCTAGAAAATTAATTAATCAGTGCTTGTAGGGGTGCGGGAATTCTTCCGCCACGATTAATCATTTTTTGTGAGCTGAATGGATTTACTCCCATAACCGGTGCTCTCCCAAGAAGTCCTCCAAATTCAACCATTTCTCCTTCTTGTTTTCCAGGTACAGGGATGACCCTTACTGCTGTTGTTTTTTTGTTAATCATTCCTATGGCCGCTTCATCTGCAATCATTGCGGATAGGGTAGCAGGGGTAACATCTCCTGTTATAGCAATCATATCAAGGCCGACTGAACAGACGCATGTCATTGCTTCAAGCTTTGATAAACTTAAAGCACCGTCGATAATTCCTCGAATCATTCCATTATCTTCACTGACGGGGATAAAAGCACCGCTTAATCCACCAACATAAGAACTGGCCATGGCTCCACCTTTTTTTACCGCGTCATTCATGAGGGCCAGGGCTGCGATCGTTCCATGAGTACCCACGCGCTCAAGACCGATTTCCTCTAAGATTTCTGCAACACTATCATTAATGGCGTTGGTAGGAGCCAAAGAGAGGTCCATAATTCCAAACGGAATGCCGAGCCGCTTGGCTACCACTCTACCAATAAGCTCACCTGCACGTGTAATCTTGAACGCTGTTTTTTTGATAATATCAGATACTTCTCCTAGGTCAGCTTGTGGGTGTTTTTTTAACGCGTTCAATACGACGCCAGGACCGCTAACTCCAACGTTAATAACAACTTCGCCTTCTCCAGCTCCATGAAAAGCTCCTGCCATAAATGGATTATCTTCAACTGGATTACAAAATACGACGAGTTTAGCACAAGCGATACCATTTTGATCTTTTGTTCGCTCAGCTGCTTCTTTGATAACATATCCTAATTGCCTTACCGCATCCATATTGATACCGGTGCGAGTGGTGGCGACTGAAACTGAGGAGCAAACGCGCTCTGTTACACTAAGTGCTTCTGGCAAGGCTTTAAGTAAGGTCTCATCACCTTTAGAAAATCCTTTGTGAACAAGGGCAGAGAATCCTCCGATAAAATCTACACCTAATTGCTTTGCGGCTAGGTCAAGAGTTTTTGCAAGCTCCACGGTTTGTTCAACGGTTGCACTTCCTAGGATTTCAGCAATTGGGGTAATAGATATACGCTTATTAATAATCGGAACGCCAAATTCCTTTTCCGCTTCTTCTGCTACTTTCGTTAAATCCTTAGCATAAGTAGTTATTTTATGAAATACATTTTGCTGCATTTTATGGAAATCGGAATCCGCACAATCACGGAGACTGATTCCCATTGTTACTGTTCGGATATCAAGGTTTTCCATCTGCACCATTCGTATTGTTTGAAGGATTTCATCCATTGCAATTGTCATATACAGTCACCACCTATCTATATTCTGTGCATCGCTTGAAAAATCTCTTCAAGCTGAATGTTTATTTTTAAGTCCATTTCCTCTCCAACTAAATCCAGTTGGTCACGGAGTTTTGACAAATTTTCATTTCCGGTCACGTCAATAATCATCATCATGGTAAAAAAGTCTTGTAAAATGGTTTGGCTGATATCCAAAATATTCATATTATTTTCAGCGAGAATAGTTGTCACTTTTGATATTATGCCAACCTTGTCCTTTCCAATCACACTTACCACTGCACGTCTTCTTTCCATTCGTTCCACCTCATTATTTTTTTGAAATAAAAAAAGATTGGAGTATCTCCAATCTCGGGTAAGAAGAGTGTGCAAAATATTATTATGCAAACATTCTCTTCTGTCCTTTTGCCTGAGATTGTGAATCCTTCGGCGCCGTATACATACGGTCTCTCCAGAAGCTGCTCCGGTAATAGTTTGATCCACTACCATCATGGCGGCTGTATTGAATTAAGTAAGATATTATCAATAAATAATAATTCAGTCAATTAAAATTTGTGAAAAATAAAAAAAGACCATATCAATTTTGAGTTTTCTGAAAATTAATATTGAAAAATGGTAAAAAAGAACATATAATCAAAAATGAGCATAAACGAGCAAAAACATCCACGTTTATGACTGAATGTAAACGTTTTATGAAAGCGCTATATTTTTTGGGGGTGAGGCTTATACATAATAAAGGAAAATCTACTAGATACTGAATTTCTATTTTCCTGTAACAAAAAAGGCAAGAAAAAAGTACGATTCAGGGGGACCCACGGCCAAATGGAAAAAACCCCTAAATCATACCTCTATTTGAGTATGCCTAAAATTCTTTAGAATTTTAGAACTCATTTTTATGGTATGGCAAAACAAACTTTTTTTCAAGATTTGTATTTTGAAAAACAACTATTATTCTAGGAAATTATTATTTGGAGGTTTTGATAACCATGAAAATTATAAAGAAATTTCACATTATTTTATTCGTATTACTCTTAACTTTATTAAATGCTTGTAGCAGTGGAGAGAGCTCTTCTACCAATGCTACGGATGAAAATAATACTGATGATAAAGAAAAACAACTTAAGATCGGGTTGACCGTTCCAACTTTAGGGAATCCATTCTTCGTAGCAATGTCCAAAGGGGCTGAAGAAGTTGCTGCTAAGTATGATGCTGAAGTCATTACAGTGAGTGCAGATCATGATCTGGCAAAGCAAACGGCTCAAATTGAAGACTTTATTACAAAGAAAGTGGATCTCATTTTGCTAAGTCCATTTGATTCGGCTGGGATTGCAGGTGCAGTTAGTCAAGCAAAAGCAGCTGGAATTCCAGTTGTCGCTCTTGACGGTTTTGCAGAAGGAGGTATCGACTCAGTTGTGATGTCAGATAATGTTCAAGCGGGGAGATTAGCTGCCGAGTACCTAGTAGAGCAATTGAATGAAAAAGGAAATATTGTCATTATTGATGGACCTCCTGTATCAGCGGTCACAGATCGAATTAAAGGCTTTAATGAAGTGATAAGCAAATATCCTGACATTAAAGTAGTTGCTAACCAGAACGGTGAAGGTAACCGTGAGAAGGCGCTAACTGTAATGGAAGGAATATTATCCGCAAATAAGAAAATTGATGCCGTTTTTACTATTAATGACGAAGAAGCTGTCGGAGTACAAATTGCTCAAGAACAAGCTGGTAGAGAAGATGAGTTCTTTCTCGTAAGTGTTGATGGTGCTCCTGCTGCAGTTGATGCACTGAATAAAGGTGGTAGCTTTGCAGGTACTTCAGCACAGTTCCCTAATCAAATGGTGATTGATGGTGTAGCTTTAGCATTAAAAATAATAGATGGAGAGAAAGTAGACTCAGAAGTTCTTATCCCTACTGAATTCATTACTCAAGAAAATGTTGATTCATATAGTGGGTGGTAATCAGTACCCCTCGCAATGAAAAGATAAACATAGTGCTCTAATATCGAGCACTATGTTTACACCAAATGTAGTGTAGGGAGGGGCAGTAATGAACGGAACGAAAGAGAAACATACGAAGCATCAATCTATAAATGAACAACCTATTATGAGTATGAAGGACGTATCAAAGCAGTTTTCTGGTGTGAAGGTGTTACAAAACGTTGATATTGAACTTTATAAAGGGGAAGTTCATGCATTAATGGGTGAGAATGGTGCAGGGAAATCTACTTTAATGAAAATAATGGCAGGAGTGTATCAGCCTGATGGCGGATCAATCGTATACAAAGGTGAAGAAGTGCGGTGGAATCATCCCATGGATGCTAGAAGCAAAGGCATTAGTGTTATTCATCAAGAGATAAGCTTATCGCCTAACTTATCCATTGGAGAAAATATATTAATGGGTACCTCGTTGAAGAAAAATAGAATCGGTTTAATTAGCTGGAATGATATTTATGAAAAAGCTGAAAAAATTTTAATTTCCATTGGTTCTTCATTGGATCCTCGAGCGGATGTTAGTTCATTAAGTGTCGCTCAACAACAAATGGTGGAGATTGCTCGTGCATTATCACTTAACTCAGAAATATTAATCATGGATGAACCAACGGCATCTCTTACTGATAAAGAAATAGAGAAGCTTTTTACGATCATAGACGAATTAAAAAGAAAAGGTGTTGCGATCGTTTATATTTCCCACCGAATGGACGAAATTTTTAAGATTTCCAATCGTTTTACCGTACTTAGAGACGGTTGCTTGGTCACGAGCGGTCCAATATCGGAAACAAATCCTACGCATCTAGTAAAACTTATGGTAGGACGAGAATTAAATGAGCTGTTTGTAAGAGAGAGAAGCGAAAATGATACAGGAGCGAAGAATCAACAACCAGTACTCGAGTTGAAAGGTGTCTCCGACAAAAAAATCGTGAAAAATGTCTCGTTGAAGATTTATCCTGGGGAAATTGTTGGTTTAGCAGGACTTGTTGGAGCTGGAAGAACCGAACTGGTGAGGACCATCTTTGGTTTATCCGACCTGTCAGAGGGTCAAATCGTCATGGACGGAAAGTCTGTTCAGATAAGGAACCCAATTGATGCGATGAAGCTTGGGATTGCCCACGTACCAGAAAGCAGGAAAGAACAGGGTTTATTACCGAATCTATCAGTCAAAGAAAATATCATGATGGCACAATACCCCCTGTACCGTAAATTTAGGATTTTGCAATACAAGAAAATCAACCGTGAAGCGGATCGTTATATTGAGGAACTTGGAGTCAGAACGGCATCAAAAGAACAAAATGTAATGGGCCTTAGCGGTGGAAATCAACAGAAAGTCGTTATAGCAAAATGGCTTTCCATTGGTCCAAAGGTACTGCTGCTAGACGAGCCTACACGAGGGGTAGATATAGGTGCGAAAACAGAGATCCATAAAATTATTAATCAACTAGCTGAAAAAGGGCTTGCTGTATTGATGATTTCTTCAGAATTACCCGAAATACTTGGAGTAAGCGATCGGATCGTAGTGATGCACGAAGGCAGACTAAGAGCCGAACTGTCTCATGCGGAAGCAACACAGGAAAAAATAATGTTCTATGCTACAGGAGAGGTTAAATGATGAATATTAATGTACAATCTACAAGTCCAACAGTAGTTACATTCAAGGATCGTTCCAAACAAATATTTAATCAGCTGGGCATGTTAATCATTCTTGCTTTATTAATCGTAGTTATGAGTGTGATCGCACCAAATTTCACAGATTCAAGTAATATATTAAACGTATTGAAGCAAAGCTCAATCACTGCAATTCTTGCTGCTGGAATGACGGTAGTTATTTTAACAGGTGGGATAGATTTATCTGTTGGATCAACGCTCGCTTTAAGCGGTGTTATATCAGTTTTACTATCAAACGCAGGAGCTCCTGTTGTATTAGCGATGTTAGCTGGAGCTGGTGTTGGATATGTGGCTGGGGCGATTAACGGTTATTTAACAGCGGTACCCAAGCTACCTGCGTTTATCGTCACACTTGGTAGTATGACATATTTAAGAGGATTGGCGTATGTCATTACAGGTGGTTATCCCGTAGTTTTAGCATCAGAGAAGTTCAAGTTTATTGGAGCAGGTGAAATATTTGGCATACCTACTCCGATCTATATCATGGCCATTGTTTATCTAATCATGTTTGTCGTCTTGAAATATACCATGTTTGGACGCCATGTCTATGCGATTGGCGGCAATGAAGAGGCGGCACATCTAACAGGAATTAAAGTGAATCGTACATTAATCAATGTCTACTCTATCAGTGGGTTACTGGCAGGTATTAGTGGAGTTGTGATGGCAGGGCGCTTATTCTCAGGACAGCCGATGGTAGGTATTGCCTTTGAACTGGATGCGATTGCAGCTGTCGTTCTAGGTGGTACTAGTTTTGTAGGAGGACGCGGCAGAATACAAGGTACCATCATTGGGGTGTTAATTGTGGCTGTACTAACAAATGGCATGACCTTACTTAACGTAGATTATTACTGGCAACAAGTCGTAAAAGGGATAGTCATTGTCATTGCTGTTCTTCTTGATCGACTGCGTAGTAAAAATTAATAGAAAAAGTGGAAATTTGAAAGCACATGAGAGCGATTTGTATTCTCATGTGCTTTCAAGTTTTGATTAGTATTTAGAATGGATACTGTCTGTTTGTTGTTTGAATGGATACCCATTTCGTTACAGTGAATTCTTCGACCACCCATGGATTTCCGAATCGACCTAATCCACTAGCTTTATTTCCTCCGAAAGGAATATTTGGAGCATCATTTACGGTTTGGTCATTAATATGTGTCATCCCGCTATCAATTTGGAGGGCTAATTCTTCTCCCCGGGCTAAGTCATTTGTAAATATGGCTGAACTTAGTCCATAATCAGTATCGTTAGCGATTTCAATGGCCTCACTATCTGTTTGTGCCTTAATAATAGTAGCAATAGGAGCAAATAACTCGGTTTGTGCCAGTTTGCTAGAATTATTGACATTCGTGAAAACAAACGGAGTAAGGACGTTACCCACTCGTTTCCCTTCTAAAGCAACAGTTGCTCCTTCAAGTTTCGCCTCTTCAATGTATTGAAGGGCTTTTTCCAATTGGCGCTCGTTAACCAATGGCCCAATAACTGTCTTTGGATCACTTGGATCTCCAAACGGAAGTTCTCTCGCTCTAGCTACAAATTTATCAACAAACTCATCATATTTATCTTTATGAACAATGATTCGGTTAATAATCATACAAATTTGTCCTTGGTGAATAAACTTTCCAAAGATAGCAGCATTCACTGCTTGTTCGACATCGGCATCTGACAGGACAACAAATGGACTGTTTCCACCTAATTCAAGAGCTACTCGTTTTAAATTTTGTCCTGCGATGGCACCAATACGTCTTCCTACAGCAGAAGATCCAGTAAAGCTTATTAGCTTGGATTGAGGGTTGGTTAACATCTCATCTCCAATTTCCTCAATATCAGACAAAATCACATTTAAAACACCTTTTGGCAGCCCGGCATATTCAAAAGCTTTTGCAATTATGATCCCGCCCGAAAGTCCCACTTGGATATCTGGCTTATGAACAACGCTATTTCCTAAAGCAATTGCTGGAGCAATCGTTCTCATAGACAGATTCATTGGAAAATTAAATGGTGAAATAGAAGAAATAACTCCCAGTGGGAGACGGTAAATATGATGTAATTTCTCAGGTGATCCAGGTACTTCTTTTACTTTATAAATTTCATCAGCATATTTTATGGATTCCCCTAAAAATTCTAGGGTAAGATGTAACTCCACATTGGCCTTTAAAAGAGTGCCACCCGTTTCTCGTACGATGGTAGAAACTATTTCTTCACGATTCATAGTTAAATATTCTGCAGCCTTATGTAGAACCGCTCTTCTATCTTCAACGGTAGACTTGGCCCATTTTCTTTGAGCTATTTTGGCATGGTAGAAGGCTTGAGTTAGCTGTTCTTTGGTAGCAAGATGTACCGAGGTAATTATTGAAGTATCATATGGATTTAAAATATCATAGGTTCGTTCACTTTTTCCTTCCGTCCATTCGCCATTAATATAACTCTTGTTTAATACCTGTGTTGATTGCATTATTAGTCTCCTCCCACTTTTTGATAACGCTTACATAAATTTGTAATAGGAATTTCTTTATTAATGCGAGTATATTAGATTCTCCTGATGACGTATAGAAGGTTGTTGCTATATATTAAACGATTTAAAAATTTTTGGATGAAGTCTTGGACATGACTTTGTTTAATCATCCACTAATTTGGTCATAAAGAATAAAAAAGTGGATGTGATTACAATGGATGAACATGAAGGGAATTTTGCGAGAGGATTTACGTGGGCTTTGGTGATTAGTCTTCCTATATGGATAGGGATTTTTGGGATTATTAAATTCATTTCAAAGTGATGATTGTCGTGTTTAAAATTTTTTAGATTTGGGTAAAGTCCAACACGTTAATCTAGGATAGGAGCGGTACATATGACGTTTATATCTAAGATTTTGTACAATTGGCATAGCTTTCGAATGAATTATCATTTTTTGTTAGTAGAAAGTTGTTTGGATTATGAACTGAAAAGTAAGCTAATAAAAAAATTTGAATATCATAAAGATAAGGCAATTCGGTTAAAAAACAACCCCCATTCACTCAGTTGAATGGGGGTTGCATCATTTAATTACGCACTAATCTTAACAACTTTACCTTCTTTACGTTTCTTCGCGTATTCAGCAGTAGCTGTGTATAGTACATCAGATGATGAGTTAAGGGCCGTTTCACAAGAGTCCTGTACCACTCCGATGATGAAACCAACCGCAACTATTTGCATGGCTACATCATTTGAAATTCCAAATAAGCTACAAGCTAAAGGAATAAGCAGGAGAGAACCACCAGCAACTCCTGAGGCACCAGCAGCAGAAACAGCTGCTAAAACACTAAGGATAAGGGCAGTACCGATGTCAACTTGAATACCTAGAGTGTGAACAGCTGCAAGAGTCAGAACAGAAATCGTTATTGCTGCACCAGCCATATTAATGGTTGCACCTAGAGGGATAGAAACAGAATACGTGTCCTTATCTAGATCTAGTTTTTCACATAATGTCATGTTAACTGGAATATTTGCCGCTGAGCTACGAGTAAAGAAAGCAGTAATTCCACTTTCTTTTAAGCATTTAAATACTAATGGATAAGGGTTGGTGCGAATATTTACATAGACGATGATTGGATTCACCACAAGAGCCACAAAGAACATACAACCAACAAGAACAAGAAGTAGTTTTCCATAGTCTAATAATGCAGATAATCCGTTCACTACAATGGCATCATACACCAGTCCCATAATACCAATCGGTGCTAAGTTGATCACCCATTTAACAAGTTGAGAAATCGCATTTGAAAAACTTTCTAACAAGTTTTTTGTAGAGTCATTGGCACCGCGAAGGGCAATCCCAAGAAGAATAGCCCAAGTAAGAATACCAATATAGTTAGCATTGATAAGAGCATTTACTGGGTTATCAACAATATTAAATAATAATGTTCTAAGGACTTCAACAATACCACCAGGAGGTGTAAGGTCCTCAGCTCCAGATGAAAGAGTTAAGCTAACCGGGAAGATAAAGCTTGCAACAACGCCAACAAGTCCTGCTAAAAATGTACTTACAGCATATAACCCAATAATAGATTTCATATTGGTTTGTTGACCACTTCTGTGCTTAGAAATGGCATGCATAACTAGGAATAGAACTAACACTGGGGCAACAGCCTTTAGTGCACCTACAAATAATGAACCGAAAATAGATACCCATTTTGTTGCATCCGGTATGGCTAAAGCAAAAATGATTCCGATAATCATGCCTACGAGGATACGTTTGACAAGGCTCAATTCGTTCCACTTAAGAAATAGATTTTTCATTTTACCCTCCGATTTTTTATAATATTATGATGAAGACAAAGAACAAAGCTATTGCTTTGCTGCGTTAATACCTGTTAGTTTAACACGAATATTATAAATTGTGAAACAAATTATTATATTGAAATATTCGAATTTTTGTTTAATTCACCATTATAGTGTTAATATAAAATGATTAAATGTTCAGAAAATTATATAAGTATTCCCTCTAGAATAATAATCTCGATTATTAGTGTTACAAGAACATATTCACTCATACACTTTTCTTAATAGTATTTCTAAGGAGATGAAGGGTATGATCCATGAGATGCAAAAAGCACTTCTACTCGCTGAAAATATAAAGGGTTTTATTCGGTATGTTGAAAAGCATAAAAACAGCTTCATGGTCGAAGCAGATAAAATGTATCAAGTAAAACTATTTATGAACGAATATAAATTTAAAATTATTGCGGATGAACTTCATAGAATTAACCAGTTTGAATGGGATGAAAAGTACACATACTATTTAGTTGATAGTTTTCAAAAAGGAATCACCACAATTGATGAGTATGTACAACATAACTACAATGATTTGTTTATATTGACAGCCAGACTGTATACACTTAAGAATCTTAGCCATTCTTTTCAAATTCATTAGTCTATTCACTTACCTAAGAATAACAAAAAAACTATAGTAGTAGCCTGTGTGCTTTATAAAAATAAGTTGAGAATCGTACATCACATCGTGCGATTTTTTTGTTTAAAAAAGGAATTAAAAAGAGACAAAATGAGACGGTTGTCTCGTTTTGTCTCTTTTTTTTATCTCTGATTCCATTTTGAAATCCTAAAATTATTGGCTTTTCATGTTGGCACAGTTCTTGCATCAAAAATGGTGTAATGAATTTTTCCTGGGAGGTTGGAATAAATGAGAGCATTGGAAAGCAAAGATGTGGCTTTAACTAAGGAAAAAGCACAGTGGATGTATCAAAAGATGTTAGAGATTCGTAATTTTGAGGACAGGGTTCATGAGTTATTTGCACAAGGGATCTTGCCAGGTTTTGTTCACTTATATGCTGGAGAAGAAGCAGTAGCTGTTGGGGTATGTGCCCATTTAAATGATAAAGATAGCATTACAAGTACTCATCGTGGGCATGGACATTGTATTGCTAAAGGATGCGATTTGAATGGTATGATGGCTGAAATTTATGGAAAGGTGACAGGATTATGTAGAGGTAAGGGCGGTTCTATGCACATTGCGGATCTTGATAAAGGGATGCTTGGTGCGAATGGAATTGTTGGTGGCGGATTTCCACTCGCTTGTGGATCGGCTCTTACGGCTAAGTATAAAAAGACTAATAATGTAAGCGTTTGCTTCTTTGGGGATGGTGCTCAAAACCATGGTACTTTCCATGAAGGCATTAATCTAGCTGCAATATGGAAGCTTCCTGTAGTGTTTGTTGCTGAAAATAATGGCTATGCAGAAGCCACTCCTTTTTCCTATGCGTCTAGCTGTAAATCGATTGTTGATCGTGCGAGTGCCTATAACATTCCTGGTATTAAAGTCGATGGGAAGGATGTTCTTGCCGTTTACCAAGCGGCTGAAGAAGCAGTTCAAAGAGCAAGACGTGGGGAAGGTCCTACTCTTATTGAGTGCGTAACGTATCGTAATTACGGTCACTTCGAAGGGGATGCTCAAAAATACAAGACAGAACAAGAAAAGCTAGAGCATAAGACGGAAAAAGACGCAATCTTACTCTTTAGAAATCATATTGCGAGCGAACAGATGCTAACAGAACAAGAATTAGTTGAGTTAGAAGAATCGGTTGAAGAAGTAGTAAAACAAGCGGTGAAGTTTAGTGAAGATAGTCCATATCCTAACGCCTCTGATTTATTAACCGATGTGTATGTGTCTTATTAATTAATATGATCCATATAAAAGGAGGATTCAATCATGACAAGAAAATTGAGTATGTCAGCTGCAATCAATGAGGCTATGAAACTAGCCATGCGAAAAGATGAAAATGTCATTTTAATGGGGGAGGATGTTGCTGGAGGAGCACAAGTTGACCATCTCCAGGATGAAGATGCATGGGGCGGTGTACTAGGAGTAACAAAAGGGCTAGTACAGGAATTTGGTCGTGACCGTATTTTAGATACTCCAATTTCAGAAGCTGGTTATATGGGGGCAGCCATGGCAGCAGCATCCACAGGACTCAGACCAATTGCGGAGCTCATGTTTAATGACTTTATCGGAAGCTGTTTAGATGAAGTATTAAATCAGGGAGCAAAGTTCCGTTATATGTTTGGTGGGAAAGCACAGGTGCCTGTGACGATTCGGACGATGCATGGAGCTGGTTTTAGAGCTGCAGCCCAGCATTCTCAAAGTTTGTATGCGCTGTTTACTGCGATTCCAGGCGTGAAGGTGGTTGTTCCATCTACCCCATATGAAGCCAAGGGATTATTGCTTGCTTCCATTGAAGATAATGACCCAGTCATCTTTTTTGAGGATAAAACACTTTATAACATGACAGGTGATGTTCCAGAAGGATATTATACGATTCCATTAGGAAAAGCAGATATCAAACGCGAAGGTTCTGACGTGACGATCGTTGCAATCGGGAAGCAGGTGCATACCGCATTAGAGGCTGCAGCCACACTTGCAGCAAGTGGAATTGAAGTGGAAGTCGTAGACCCTCGATGTCTTTCACCATTAGACGAAGAAACGATTCTTTCGTCGGTAGCAAAAACGAATCGACTGATCGTTATTGATGAAGCAAATCCAAGATGTAGTATTGCAACAGACATCGCAGCGCTTGTCGCAGATAAAGGGTTTGACACCCTTGATGCACCAATTAAGCGGATCACTGCACCACATACTCCAGTACCATTCTCGCCTCCATTAGAGGACATTTATTTACCGAAGCCAGAACGTGTGGTTAAAGTGGTGTCTGAATTGTTAGGTACACCAATTGAAATATAGATAGAGAGCTGGAAGGAGAGAAAATCATGGCGGTAGAAGTCGTAATGCCCAAACTGGGAATGGCTATGAAAGAAGGGACTGTTTCCGTATGGAACAAAACAGTTGGTGATGCGGTCGGAAAAGGTGAACCGATTGCCAGTGTAAGCTCCGAAAAAATTGAAATTGATGTTGAGTCTCCAGCAGAAGGAACCGTATTGCAAATTGCGGTTCCGGAAGGCGAAGGTGTTCCGCCCGGTACAGTCATTTGTTATATCGGAATTCCTGGAGAAGAAATAGCCACGGTCACGAAAATTCAAGAAACAGAAGGGAAAAAAGTTGCTTCTATGCAGTTGGAACAAACCGAGCCTAAACACCAGACGAGAGCAGCTCGCGATCGTATAAAAATTTCCCCTGTTGCTAGAAAAATGGCTGAGGCTGGAGGATTAGATATTGAAAATATTCAAGGAACCGGGCCAGGTGGAAGAATTACGAAGGAAGATGTACAAGAAGTTTTGAAGCAAGCTCGTACGACAAAAGTAGAACAGGTTAAAGAGCCTGAACCTACTTCAGTAAAAACTGTAGCAGAGACTCAACAAATCCCTGTTACCGGAATTCGAAAGGTCATTGCAGAAAGAATGTACGATAGCCTCCAAAAATCAGCCCAACTTACGATAAACATGAAAGTGGATGTAACGAAGGTAATTACCTTACAGAAGGAAACAGCAGAACTGGTTCAAAATCGTTATGACAATAAGCTAACTATAACGGATTTTATTGCTAGAGCAGTTGTGCTTTCACTTCAGCAACATTTGCAAATGAATAGCGCTTATATAGATGACAAAATTCATGTATACAAACAGGTTCATATTGGTATGGCCGTTGCGCTTGAAAGAGGATTAGTAGTACCTGTGATTAAAGAAGCAGACAAATTAACGCTTATTGATTTATCAAAAAACATTAAAACACTCGCAACAAAAGCTAGAAAAGGCCAGCTTAGTCATGAAGAGATGCAGGGTTCCACGTTTACGATAAGTAACCTAGGCGCATATGGTGTGGATCATTTCACCCCTGTGTTAAATCCACCTGAAGCTGGAATTCTCGGGGTAGGTGCTGTCTATGATACCCCAGTATTTGTTGGTGAAAACATTGAGAGAAGAAGTATTTTACCCCTCAGTTTGACGTTTGATCACCGAGTTCTTGATGGGGCTCCTGCTGCTGCATTTTTACAAACCGTGAAAAAGTTTTTAGAAGACCCAATTACGATGCTCTTTTAGAAGGAAGGGAGTTCATTGACGACGATCATGATTATTGGAGGTGGACCTGCTGGCTATGTGGCTGCTATTACAGCAGCTCAGCAGGGACATCAGGTATCTCTTATTGACCAAGGTCCATTAGGAGGAACTTGTTTAAATGAAGGGTGTATGCCGACGAAATCCCTCCTGGAAAGCGCGGATGTGTATAGTCAAGTCCAGCACGCTGGTGAATTTGGTATACAACTTTTCGCTGACGGAATTGAGATTGATTGGCAGAGGATCCAGCATCGGAAAAATCAAGTAGTTTCCACACTTGTACATGGAATTCAGTATTTAATGAGAAAAAACAAGGTGAAAGTTATTAATGGAAAAGCTTCATTTATAACAAGCAATACAGTTCGGGTAAAAGGTGAGGGGACAGAGCAACAAGTTTCTGCTGACAAAATAATCATTGCAACAGGATCGGAACCTGTTGCGTTGCCTTTTGCTCCTTTTGATGATGAGTGGATTCTACACAGCAGTCACGCCATGTCGCTTCAAGAAATTCCTGCTTCAATGGTGATTATTGGTGGAGGAGTGATAGGCTGTGAGTTTGCTAGTGTGTATAGTAGATTTGGGACAAATGTTACCATAATCGAGATGTCTTGTCAGCTATTGCCAGGAGAGGATGAAGATGTGGCTGCCGTCTTACATAAAAAGCTCGAAGACGATGGGGTCATAATCCACACATCAACAGCTGTAAAGGACTTACAAAAGGACAAAAAGATGGTTCTTTTTGAAAATGACGAAGGGATCCAAAAGCTTTCGGCGGATCTTGTACTTGTATCGATCGGTCGAAAGCCAAGAGTGCAAAACCTTGGCTTAGAAAATATCGGGCTAGAGTTTTCCCATCAAGGGATTTTTGTAAATGAGCGTATGGAAACCAATATTCCGAACATCTATGCTTGTGGTGACGTCATTGGCGGGGTGCAGTTGGCACATATCGCTTTTCACGAAGGAACAGTGGCAGCCTTACAAGCAAGCGGGGAGGAAGCTCAAGTAAATTATCGGGCCGTCCCTCGCTGTATTTACACATCACCAGAAATCGCTAGTGTTGGGTTAACAGAAAAGCAAGCGAGAGATCAATACGGGGATATCCGGATTGGAGAGTTTCCTTTTGCAGCAAACGGAAAAGCATTAATTACGGGGAAGCAGCAAGGAAAAGTAAAAGTGTTAGTTGAACCAGATTTCGGTGAAGTCATTGGAGTGTCCATTGTTGGAGTTCATGCCACTGAACTTATTGGCCAAGCGACGGTTATGCTGCATGCAGAACTCACAACAGATTCTCTTGAGAACTTCATAGCTGCTCATCCAACACTATCAGAGACTATCCATGAAGCTTTGCTAAGTGCCATAGGTCATGCTGTACATGTATAAAATATAGGAGGAATGTGAATGAGAGCTGCTCTCTGGTATAACAGAAAAGATATACGTGTGGAAAGTATTCCTGAACCTGTTGTTAAAAAAGATCAGGTGAAAATAAAAGTAGAGTATTGTGGAATTTGTGGGTCGGATTTACACGAATACCTAGCTGGGCCAATTTTTATACCCGTTGAAGAGCCGCACCCCCTATCAGAGGATCAAGCTCCGATTGTGATGGGACATGAGTATGCTGGTGAAGTAGTTGAAGTAGGTAATGAAGTAAGCAGATTCAAGATAGGGGACCGTGTATGTATTGAACCGATTTATAACTGTGGAACGTGCGCTTCATGTCTAAAGGGACATTATAACGTATGTGAACAGCTCGGGTTCATAGGTCTTTCTGGTGGGCTTGGAGGTTTTTCGGAATATAGTGTCGTCCCAGATAAAATGGTTCATAAAATTCCAGACCATATGTCATGGGAACAGGCTGCACTTGTCGAGCCGACAGCTGTAGCTGTACATGCGGTTCGACAAAGTGAAATGAGAATAGGGGACTCTGTCGCAGTTATCGGTACAGGACCAATCGGTTTATTAGTTATTCAAGCAGCGAAAGCAGCAGGAGCAAGTCAGATTATTGCGGTTGAGGTTTCTCCTGAACGTCGTGAAATAGCGTTACGAGTAGGGGCCCATATGGCCATCAATCCAATGGAAGTGGATGCAGTGGATGAAATAAAAAGCTATACCAATGGCTTAGGGGTGGATGTTGCCTTTGAGGTGGCTGGAATTGATGCAACAATTAACACAGCTATCCAAGCGACGAAAGCCGAAGGGAATGTAGTAAACATTAGCATTTGGGAAAAACCAGCTACTATTCCAGTGAATAACTTTATTTTAACTGAGAGAAAGATGACAAGTATTATTGCATATCGTAATATTTTCCCTCAAGTTATTCAATTGATTGCGAACAGCCAAATTCAAGCTGAAAGACTAATTACGAAAAAAATCTCCCTTAATCAAATAGTCGATGAAGGATTTGATGCATTAACAAGGAGTAAGAACCAGATTAAGATTTTAGTAGACCCTTCACAATAATTTCTAAGCCTTTGCGTAATAAACGCAAAGGCTTTATTTTTTAAATTTTCTATATATGACTGATTACTCATTGAAAGCGTATACACCCTTTACTATAATGATAGTTGGAGATATATTCCTACACAGGTAAAAACGTGGAAAAATTTATCATGGATAGAGGAGGTTGCATGGATACTACCTTTTATTTTGATACTTGGAAGCGTTTTGTAAAGGAAGGTGTGCTCGATTCAGCTCGATTAAATAAAAGAATCCTAGAGTCGTGGTACAGGTGTAAGACAGAAAAGGTGAATCCTTATCTAAATAAAGCACACTATGTACTCACCCATGAGGAATTAGGTGCAAAAAAGGAGGAACATGCTCTTCTTATCGAATTGGCTACCCCTTTTTTAAAGAAAATGGATCAACCGATAAAAGAATCGGGCATGATGGCCTTATTGGTTGACCCTGATGGATATGTCCTTTCCTTGTCTGGAAATGAAAGAACGTTAACGAATGCGAAAAAAATAAATTTTGTTGAAGGTGTGCGGTGGACGGAGACGGAGGTAGGTACTAACGCAATTGGGACAGCGTTACAAACAAAAGAACCAGTAATCATTCATGGGCCAGAGCATTATTCGGTTGCTTCTCATCAGTGGAGCTGTTCGGCCACTCCAATAGTTAAAGAAGATGGGAGATTGTTAGGAGTGATTGATGTTTCTTGCCCAGTCGAGTCTTCCCATCCTTTTATGATTGGAATGGTAACATCTATTTCTTATGCGATTGAAAAAGAAATCACTAGTAGGTCTTATAAACAAGAAGTAGCCCTTATCCAACAAGCACTGATTCTAGCAGAAACACATAAAAATCACCTCTTCATAGTCTGTAATCATAACAACCTAATTCTATCTGCAAGTAAACCCATCCGAGAAAGATTTCCCCAAGTAATTGGTATGAACCTTCATGAGTTACTACATAACAAGTATAAGATTGATTTGGAAATGCCTTCTTTATTAAAGGAGGACTACAGTAGAAATGGAAGATGTTTCTTTTTATCAGAAATCGTTAAAGAACAGAACCGACTATTTTTTCCTCATTCAGAAAATACGTTTCTATTTAAAGGGGAAACAGGAGTCAGTCGTGTTTTTCAAAACACGCTACAAAAGATAAAAATCGTTGCTCCATCTGATACCTCTGTTTTTATTACAGGAGAAACAGGGACAGGAAAAGAACTGATTGCTAGAGCTATTCATGACAATAGTCTTCGTGAAAATGGACCGTTTATTTCCTTGAATTGTGGGGCCATACCAAAAGATTTGATGGAAAGCGAGTTATTCGGTTATGCAGAAGGGGCTTTTACTGGTGCGAGACGACAGGGGTATAAAGGGAAGTTTGAACAGGCAAATAAAGGGACCCTTTTCTTAGATGAAATTGGAGAGATTCCACAAACGATGCAAGTTGCACTATTACGAGTGCTCCAGGAGAGAAAGGTAACTCCGATTGGAAGCATGAAGGAAGTACCTCTAGATGTACGTGTCATTACTGCGACCCACCGTGATTTGTCAGAGCTAGTAAGGAATGGGGAATTCAGAGAAGACCTTTATTATCGATTGCATGTGTTTCCAATTGAAGCACCTGCTTTACGAGATAGAAAAGAGGATATCCCTCATCTTGTAAGTTATATTTGTCAAAAAAACGACTGGAGCATCGGTCATTCGGAGAGTGTGATAGATAAATTAATAGAGTATGATTGGCCAGGAAATATAAGAGAACTAACCAATATTCTGGAGAGGTTGCATATTATGCTTCCAGAATGGCATGGATCGATTCAAGCTCTGTACAAGGAGATTCTGCCTACTAAGCAATTGCCAAGTGGGCCTAAGGATGAAATAAAATCTACCGAAAACCAGTTAAAACCACGTGAAAAAATTCAACGAGATCTCATGCTTGATGCATTGAAAAAAACAAAGGGCAATGTCACAGCAGCAGCAAAATTGCTTGATATCCCAAGAAGTACATTTTATAAGAGATTGCAGAGGTTTAGTTTGTGACTAGTTTGGAGAGGATACCATTTTTTAGTGGAGGTGTCCTCTTTTTATTTTTTTGAAAATTCTTTTAAAAAAACCGTTGAAACGTTTCAATTGTGGTGTTATGATAAATTTATGAAAACGCTTTAATTGTTTTGGGGGTATTATTAGTGCCAAGTATAAAAGAT
Source organism: Robertmurraya sp. (assembly GCF_036676585.1). Classification (NCBI taxonomy): domain Bacteria; kingdom Bacillati; phylum Bacillota; class Bacilli; order Caryophanales; family Bacillaceae; genus Robertmurraya; species Robertmurraya sp. The sequence goes on along the minus strand of NZ_JAKFCQ010000027.1, from coordinate 54,686 downwards.
GTTGCAGACTTAGCAGGAGTTGGGGTTGGCACTGTTTCACGTGTCATAAATAAGAATCCCACTGTAAAGCCTGAAACAAGGGAAAAAGTGAATGCAGCTATTAAAAAATTAAATTACATACCAAATGAAGTAGCGCGAAATTTTAAGATGCAAAAATCAACGATGGTGGCGTTATTGCTTCCAAGTATATGGCATCCGTTTTTTTCAGAGTTCGCTTATTACATTGAAGATGCACTTGACAAAGATGGATATAAGTTAATGCTTTGTAATAGTGGGGGGAGACCAGATAAAGAAATCTACTATCTTGATATGCTTAATCAAAACAAAGTAGCAGGCATTATCGGGATCACTTACAATGAGATTGAAGATAGTGTAAGTACGGATATTCCTATTATCAGCTTGGACCGACATTTCGGGAAAAAGATTACATGTGTCACTTCAGATAACTATACCGGTGGTCGAATGGCAGTAAAGGAGCTTGTAAAGGCGGGAGCAACGAAGGTTGCCTATCTTGGGATTACTAGTTCTGTATATAGTGAGGTTTTGCTTCGCAAGAAAGGATTCCTGGACGAAGCGGAGGCACAAGGAATTGAATACGTGACTTACGAAGAACACGATGGTGTGTATAAAGACGATACCTTCTTTGATGATTTCTTTAGCAAAAAAGAACACCAAGATGTAAATGGTATTTTTGCAAATACCGATCTGCTTGCAGCTAAGTATATTGATAAAGCAAAACAAAAGGGGATTCTTACTCCTGAGGATGTAAAAGTGATCGGTTATGACGGCATTCAAGATAATAAGCTTTTTCGTCCATTTTTATCAACGATACGGCAACCAGTCGAAGAAATGGCAAGGATGTCTGTGGAGCTCCTGTTAAGAAAGATTGAAGGAGAAACGCTAGACCAAGATATTTATCGAATTCCGGTTATGTATAGAGAAGGAGAAACAACGTAATTTTTTTAGCTTTTAGAATGAAACGTTTCAAAAAGGTAGAGTAATAGTACCGCTCAACTCCCTATGAAGCTGAAGGGGTTGGCGATTACTTTAACAACAAATTGAAACGTTTCAAAATGAATTATGTGATGCATAAAAAATTTTAAAATAGATTGGAAACGTTTCAACGGGAAGATTTATCTCAAAAAATACACATGTAAGTGAGGGAAGAGCATGGAAATAGCTAGAAAGGCAGATCCAGTAATCAACTCAACTACCACAGCTAAAAAAGGATTGAAGCTTAAAAAGATCTTTTCAAATTATCAGCTTTATTTATTTCTTTTACCCGCATTAATCTATTTTATTGTTTTTCATTATGTACCTATGTATGGAGTGTTGATTGCATTTAAAGATTTTGTTGCTACAAAAGGGATTATGGGAAGTCCTTGGGTTGGATTTAAACATTTTGAGAGGTTTTTTGATTCCTACCAATTTTGGTCGTTGATTAAAAATACTCTCGGACTTAGTGTTACGCAACTAGTCGTTGGTTTTCCTCTTCCGATTTTCCTCGCTCTTATGCTAAACCAAATGAGAAGTGAGAAATCGAAACGGTTTGTTCAAACAGTCGTTTATGCACCGCACTTTATTTCCGTTGTTGTTTTAGCCGGTATGATTTATGTGTTCTTTTCCAATAACGGATTGATCAATAATATGATCCTAATGTTTGGTGGAGATCCTATCTCATTCATGGCAAAACCTGAATGGTTTAAACCATTATATATTGCATCTGGAGTATGGCAGGAGACAGGCTGGGCTGCCATCATCTATCTAGCAGCTCTAGCAGGGGTTAGTCCTGAGTTACATGAAGCAGCGATTATGGATGGTGCAAATAAGTGGCAGCGAATCTTTCATGTCGATATACCAGCTATCATGCCAACTGCAGTTATTTTATTAATCTTGTCAGTTGGAAGCATTATGAACATTGGTTTTGAAAAGGCTTACTTATTGCAGACACCGATGAATCAGCCGTCGGCAGAAATCATTCCTACCTATGTATACAAAATGGGTTTACAGCAAGCTCAATATAGCTTCGCTGCTGCGGTTGGATTGTTTAATGCAGTGATTAACTTGATTTTACTAGTGGCTGTAAACAAATTCGCAAAGAGATTATCAGGAACAGGATTATGGTAGGGGGGTGCCACTAATGAGTTTACTAACATTAAAGAATAAGAAGGTTACTAGAAGATCGAAGGAAGATCGAGTGTTTGATGCAATCAACGTGTTTCTAGTTGCGCTCATTGTGATATTGGTTATTTATCCTTTGTACTTTATCGTTATTGCTTCCTTTAGTGACCCTAATATGATTTACGAAGGTAAGGTATGGTTGCTGCCAAAGGAAATCACTTTTGAAGGATACGAACGAATTTTCAGAGATAGTAAGATCTGGTTGGGATATAAAAACTCTCTCATCTATACAGTTGTTGGTACGATCGTAAATGTATCATTTACATTAATGGCTGCTTACGCCTTATCAAGAAAGGATTTATATGGAAGAAATGTCATCATGTTCTTGTTCCTAATGACGATGTTTTTCTCGGGTGGATTAATTCCAACTTATTTAGTTGTTAAAAATTTAGGCCTATTGAATACCATGTGGGCACTCATTTTACCTAAGGCAGTAGCTGTGTGGAATGTGATTGTGGCAAAAACATACTTTGAGAGCTCCATACCTAATGAGCTTTTAGAGGCTGCCAAAATGGATGGATGCTCCGATGCGAAGTTTTTCTGGAAGATCGTTTTGCCATTGTCCAAACCGATTGTGGCGGTCATGGTGTTATTCTATGCGGTAGGACACTGGAACTCTTACTTTGATGCACTCATCTACTTGAATAATGAAAACTTATATCCGCTGCAGCTCATTTTACGAAATATATTAATTCAAAATGAGGCGTCCACCATGATGATAAGCGACCTAGAGTCATTAGCTGCAAAGCAAAGAGTTTCTGAGTTAATCAAGTATGGTGTCATAATTGTTGCTTCTGTTCCGTTATTAATCGTCTATCCTTTTGTTCAAAAGTATTTTGTAAAGGGTGTAATGATTGGCGGAATTAAAGGTTAATACAAAAAATAATCAAAAATGAGGGGGAAAAGAAATGCTTAAATCAATGAGAAAAAGAATGAAGAGAAGCAAAGCGTCAACAATTTTGGTAGTCGGTTTAACAGCTACACTTGCGTTGACCGGATGTACAAACAATGATTCTGCTAGTTCAAATAATACAGAAAAGGTTGCCTTTAATAAAACAGGTTTACCGATTGTCGACAAACAAGTAACGTTAAACATCGTTTCACCAAAGGCAGCATTGGCACCTGACTATTCGGAAATGGTCATTTTCGACCGACTTCAAGAAGCAACGAACGTCAAAATCAAATGGAATAATATCCCTGGCGATGGATATCAAGAAAAGAAAAATTTAATGCTGGCAAGTGGCGACCTGCCAGATGCGTTCTATGCGTCAGGATTTAGTGATCATGACCTTGTACAGTATGGTCAGAACGGTACTATTATACCATTAGAGGATTTAATAGACAAATATGCACCTAATCTAAAGAAGCTATTTGAACAAAGACCGGATTTGAAAAAAGTCGTTACTGCACCTGATGGTCATATTTATTCATTGCCTCGTGCAGAAGAAATGGATTTAATTGGAATGCCTAATATTATGTTTATTAATAAAGTATGGCTAGATAAGCTAGGCCTTGAAATGCCTACTACTCTTGAAGAATACCATGATGTGTTAAAAGCATTTAAAGAAAAAGATCCAAATGGAAATGGAAAGCAAGATGAAATTGGGTTGACCTTTTGGTATAACGGCTGGTGTGGGAATGAAGGAGATTTAATTGGATTATTTGGTCTCCCTGATTCACCTTTTGAAGCAGATCACCGTGTCGTAAGAAATGGAAAGGTAATTTATGCCGCAGTTCAGCCCGAATTTAAAGAAGCGATCAGCTACTATAACGGGTGGGTAAAAGAAGGATTAATCGATCCTGAGGTTGTTACTCAAAAGACGGAGCAATTATTTGCAAAAGGAAAAACTGAGGATCCAACTCTAGGATCATTCATTTGGTGGGAGAATACAGAAGTTGTAGGAACGGATCGAGTAGATGATTATGTGGTTTTACCACCGTTAAAAGGAAAAGACGGCAATATTGTCATCGGTCGTTCCAACTATTCGGAGTATGGCAGAGATGCCTTCGTGATTACCTCTGCAAATCAAAACCCTGAAGTGACCATGCGTTGGGTAGATGAATTGTATGAGCCGAAAATGTCTGCACAAATCAACTGGGGGCCGATTGGAGAGATATATGAAGAAGATGCAAATGGAATGTTAGTCAATAAAGAGCTTCCTGAGGGAATAGCGATGGGTGAGCTGCGTCAAAAAGTGGCACCAGGTGGTCCGTTTGTTGTCTTAAAAGAACACTTCGGTAGTGTGGTAGATATGGAAGAAAGAGCGAAGGAAAGATTAGAAATTCTTGATGAGTATTATAAACCACATATGGTGTCAGAAAATTATCCTTCTATCTTCTTTAGTCCAGAGGAGCTTGAAGTTATTAACACCATTGAGCCAGAAATTAAAACATTTGTAAAACAAAAAGAGGCTCAATGGTTAATTGATGGTGGCATTGAGGAAGAATGGGATGACTATGTAAAGCAATTAAAAGATATGGGACTTGATCAATTAATGGAAGTGTACCAGAAGGGTCTAGATCGTTATAACAAGCAATAACCCTATAAAGCCAGACAGCGTTTTCGTCTGGCTTTTCAATTCATACCAAAAAAATATGCTGAAAGATTTCGAATGAGAGGCAGGCCGATACTATGAATAACGTCTTAGAAAAGCAACAGTATTATACAGAGAAATATCGTCCACAATATCACTTCTCACCCGAGAAGAATTGGATGAACGATCCAAATGGTATGGTGTTTTATGAAGGAGAGTATCATTTGTTTTATCAATACCATCCACACGGAACGACATGGGGGCCAATGCATTGGGGGCATGCAGTAAGTAAAGATCTCGTATACTGGGAACATCTTCCGATTGGTTTGGCTCCAGATGAGCATGGGATGATTTTTTCGGGTAGTGCAGTCGTTGATTGGAACGACTCTAGCGGTTTATTTGAGGGGAAATCAGGGTTAGTAGCGATATTCACTCACGCGGACACATATCCAGAAACCAATCGTGCGAGACAAAGACAGAGTATTGCCTATAGTAAGGATCATGGTCGAACGTGGATCAAGTATGCAGGCAATCCTGTACTTCAGGAAGAACATATTACCGATTTCCGTGATCCGAAGGTGTTCTGGCATCGTGAAACGAATCGTTGGGTTATGGTTGTTGCATCCGGACAAACGATTCGAATGTATACTTCTATAAATTTAATATCTTGGGAGTTTGCTAGTGAATTTGGAGAATCTGAGGGCTCTCACCAGGGAGTTTGGGAGTGTCCTGACCTTTTTGAATTGCCTGTTGATAAGGATCCGAATCAGAAAAAATGGGTGTTATTCGTTAGTATTGGCGATAATCCCAACTTACAAGAAGGTTCTCGAACACAATATTTTACAGGTGATTTTGATGGAAGGACCTTCTTGAATGACAACTCTCCAGAAACGGTCTTGTGGATTGACCATGGCCGTGATAACTACGCTGGTGTAAGCTGGTCTGATGTTCCTTATGAGGACGGTAGAAGGATTTATATTGGCTGGATGAGCAATTGGCGTTATGCCAATGTTACTCCAACTAAGGAATGGCGTAGTGCGATGACACTTCCTAGAGTAGTAGAATTACAGTCAACAGAAGAAGGAAATCGACTTGTTCAGAAACCAATTCAAGAAGTGCAAAGATTACGTACTAACCATGTATCTATTCAAAACAAGGTTATTAAGCCAGGAACGAATCTATTAAATAATATGAAAAGCAATACATTCGAAATACTTGCTGAGTTTGAAATTACATCTGAAACAGAATTTGGTTTTAAAGTTTGTAAGGGGGAGAATGAAGAAACGATTATTGGATATGAAGTGGAAAATCAAAGTGTCTTTGTAAGTCGAAACCATTCAGGGGAGGGCATTTTCCATCAAGCTTTCGCTGGTAAACATGAAAGCAAGCTTGTACCTGAAAACAACAAAATTACGTTACACATCTTTGTAGATCAGTCATCAGTAGAGGTGTTTGGGAATCAAGGACGAGTAGTGATTACAGATTTAATTTTTCCAAGCGAAGAAAATAAGGCGATGGAACTGTATGTAAAAGAGGGAGACGTAACTTTACATTCGCTAGAATTTTATTCATTAAAATCTACTTGGCGATAGTTTAAGGAATCGGGGGATTAAAGCAATGCTTATAATATGGGTCATTGCTTCACTCCCTCTTTTCCCTGCAACCAGTTGAAGACACCACGGATGGACAGAAAATGAAAATACTTTTCTAAAAAGGTGATGTCATGAATCGAAAACTAAAGAGGAAAAAGGTTTTCTCGTTGCTTTTAATTTTAGTCCTTATGTTTCAATCGTTTAAACCATTTTCAGTACCTGTTCGCGCTGCTTCTCTTCCAGTAGCGAACGATGAAATCTATAGGCCAGGGTATCATTTTACTCCAGAGAAAAATTGGATGAACGACCCTAACGGTATGGTGTATTACAACGGGGAGTATCATTTGTTTTATCAGCATAACCCTACTGATAAAGTGTGGGGACCGATGTATTGGGGTCATGCGATTAGTAAAGATCTTGTAAACTGGGAGCATTATCCGATATCGGTTTATCCAGATGAAAATGGGTTTGCTTGGTCTGGAAGTGCGGTGGTTGATTATGAAAATACATCCGGTTTAGGAACGAAGGAAAATCCACCCATGGTTGGTCTGTATACGAGTGAACTGGGTGGTGATAATCAACATGTGAGTGTCACTTATAGTCTAGATAGCGGTAGAACATGGTCCACTCTTGAGCAAAATCCAATCATCACCATGCCGAATGAGTTGAAAGCAAGTAATGGAGGCTCAGGCATCTTCCGTGATCCAAAGGTTTTTTGGCATGAACAAAGCAAGCAATGGATGTTTGTCATCACGAGTGGGAAGCGTATCGATTTTTACTCATCACCTAATCTATTAGATTGGCAAAAGGTGAGCGAATTTTCCGATCCAAAAGCAGCAGCACTTGGTCTTTGGGAATGTCCAGATTTGTTTGAGCTACCTGTATATGATGAAATTGGAAACAAAACAGGCTCAAAATGGGTGTTAACGGTTAGTATTAATCCAACCCCATCAGGTGGAACTGGGATGCACTATTATGTAGGAGATTTTAATGGAACAACATTTAGCCCGGATGAGAACTCCGAACCATTAAATTGGGCGGATTACGGGGCCGATTTTTATGCAGCAGTTACATGGAGTAACACTGTTAACCAGCCAGAAGATGGTCGAAGAATCTGGTTAGGCTGGATGAATAATCCTGCTTTATACGCAGGGCAAATTCCAACTTCCACCTGGAGAGGTGCCACCACCGTGCCACGAGAGCTTTCATTAGTGGAAACAATTGAAGGTGTTAGATTAAAGCAGCAACCAGTCAAGGAATTAACTAGTTTACGAGATACAGCGAATGAAGTGAAAATCGCGAATCAAAAATTTTCAACTAATAATGTATTAGAAAATGTAACCGCTGACATGTTTGAGCTTGAAGCTGAGTTTAACCTGAATGAAACGACAGCATCTGAGTTTGGATTTCAAGTACGTAAAGGAGAAAATGAAGCAACTATAATTTCCTATCAAGTGGCAGATGGAAAATTATCAGTGGACCGGACACAATCAGGAGAGACCGATTTTCATAAGGATTTTCCTTCCATTCAGCATACGAACCTAAAAGTAAATGATGGAATCTTACACGTAAAACTATTGGTTGACCGATCTTCAGTTGAGGTGTTTGCAGAAGAAGGCACCACCGTGTTTACGAATCAAATCTTCCCGAGTGAAAAAAGCAAACAAATTAATTTATACGCAAAAGACGGGGAGGTAGCGTTACGTTCCTTATCCTTCTATCCATTAAAAGAAGCATCATTTACGAAATTTGTAGAAGACGTGGATGTAGAAAACCTTCCAAATATGATTGAAAATCCTAATTTTGAAACTGGTGATTTAACTGGCTGGACAACAACGGGATCGGCGTTTAGGGCGCCTGTCTCCGATGCGACAAGCTTTTGGGGTGGACCATTTGAGCATGAAGGTACCTATCATTCATGGGGATTCCTCGGAGCGAAGAGTGATGATAAATCAGATTTACGAACCGGTGTGATGAAGTCTAGCAATTTTGTGCTGGAAGGAAATGGGGTTATTGACTTTTTAGTAGGTGGAGGTCAGGACCTAAATACGCTGTATGTGTCACTAGTGAAAGCTTCAACCGGTGAAGAGCTGATGAAGGCAACGGGTGCCAATACAGAAAAGTACCGGCGAGTATCGTGGGATGCTTCCGAGTACTTGGGAGAAGCACTCTTTATTAAAGTAGTAGATTATCATTCTGGTGGTTTTGGTCATATCAATGTGGATGATTTTCATGTTTTTAACGAAGATGAAGGAAAGCAAGATGACCTCATCAACCCTGGCTTTGAAACAGGAGATTTAACTGGATGGACAGCAGAAGGAAATGCATTCAACGGAACGGTAACTGACCAAGCCACTTATTGGGATACTCTAATTCCGTTTGAACATCAAGGGAAGTATCATCTATGGGGCTTTAACGGTGCGGCTCCTAATGAAGCGGATCAAAGAACAGGAAGCCTCACATCCAATATCTTTGAATTATCAGGAAATGGCAAAATCTCTTTCTTAGTAGGTGGAGGAGATGAGATGGATGGGGAGACTCATTACGACTTATATGTTGCCTTGGTTCGTGCTTCCGATGGAAAAGAGTTATTCAAAGCGACCGGTCCTGAATCAGAGACGTATAAGCGTGTATCTTGGAACGCTTCGGATTATTTAGGTGAAAAAGTATATATCAAAGTGGTCGATCAACATACAGGAGGGTTGGGGCATCTGAATGTGGATGATTTTCAAGTGAAAGGTCGCGGGATGTTAAGTCACTGGAGTTTTGATGAACAAGAGGGCCATACCGCTCTTGATTCAGTCAAAAACGAACAGCTAAAGGTAGAATATGTATTTAATGAAGCAAAGTATAAGCCTTCTACCGATCCTCTTTGGAGAAAAGGGGTCGTGGGTCATGCGCTTCTATTTGATGGCTATTCCACTTATATCAATCAACCTATTAAAAAGGCAGCACAGCCAAGTGATGCATTGACAATAGAAGCATGGGTAGCACCACGATCGTATGAATGGGGAGATTTAGGTCAGCTGTCAGCGATTGTTAATCAGCACAATAAAGCTCGAGGCGAAGGCTATATTTTAGGAATGGGTCGACATGGAAAATGGTCGTTCCAAGCCGGGATGAATGGCGAATGGAAAGAAGTATGGGCAAAGGAAGACAAACCACTTGAAAAAGATCGGTGGTCGTATATTGTTGCCACTTTTGACCAAAACGAGAAAAAGATGAAGTTGTTTTTAAATGGTGAGCTAGTTGGGGAAGTAGATACTCCTAGAAATGCCACGATTACAGCGTCTGAGAACAATCTCTTAATAGGTAAGCATAATTCAGCCGCCGTACTAAGCTCGTTTACAGCGAATATGTTTAACGGGATGATTGATGAGCTGAAAATCTACAACAAGGCAGTATCGGAAGAAGAGATTAAAAGACAATATAATCAAGTGATTACAAGCTTTGAAGATGGGCAGTTACCCCTTCCGGATTTATCGTTTGACCGCAGCGTGTATGATGGGGATCGCTATCGACCACAATATCATTTTCTTTCACCTGGTCACTGGATGAATGAACCACATGCTCCGTTTTATTATAACGGAAAATATCATCTCTTTTATCAGCACAATCCACAAGGACCTTACTGGCATCAAATCCATTGGGGTCACGCGGTAAGTGACGATATGGTTCACTGGGAAGATGTGCCGGTTGCTTTAGCTCCATCAGGTGTGTCACCAGACGGAGTATGGTCTGGCTCCGCAAGCTTTGATCAAAATGGAGAACCAGTGTTATTCTTTACAGCGGGAGATGACAGCAAATCACCAAACCAAATGACAGGTTTGGCCAAACCTGAGGATGTCAAAGATCCAATGCTGAAGATGTGGGATATGTTAGATCATCCGGTTACGGTTCAAGCACCTGATCTTCCAGCAGAGGAAGGAAAGGTGATGTATGGTCAGTTCCGAGATCCATTTGTATGGCAAGATGGTGATACTTGGTATCAAATGGTTGGTTCGGGTATAGAAAATGTTGGAGGTTCCGCACTCCTTTACACTTCAAAAGATTTGGAAAATTGGGAGTATGTTGGTCCATTCTTTACAGGGAATTCCAAAGCCTATCCAAAAACAGGAGATGTATGGGAATTACCAGTGTTTTTACCTATTGGGAAGGATGCAAACGGAGAACAAAAGTATGCGTTCTTTATCAATCCTTGGTTTAAAAGCTATAGTGAACATAACGTAAAATACGTGTTTCACTGGGTGGGCTCATGGGATAAAGAAAAAAATAAATTTGTTCCAGACCATGAGGAGCCGAAACTATTTGATTACGGTGTTCATTTTACTGGACCTAGTGGAATGATTGATGATAAAGGACGTTCGATTTTATTTAGTATTGTTCAAGACCGAAGAACGGACCAGGAGCATTATGATGCTGCTTGGGCACATAACGCTGGTTTGCCATTAGAATTGTCTCTATTAAAAAATGGAGAGCTTGGAGTTGAGCCGATTAAAGAATTAGAAACTCTCCGAGGCAAACAACTGATTAATATTAGAAATTCGAGTCTATCAAAGGCAAATAAGAAGCTTGAGAAAGTGAAAGGAGATATGTTAGAAATCATCCTTGAAATTAAAGCAAAATCGGATGAGAAATATGGCATTAAAATTCGTCAATCCGGAGATTCATCAGAAGAAGTAACCCTCTATTTTGACGAGACAAACGAGCAATTTGGAGTAGACGCTACGAAAATGAGCCTAGACCCTGATGTCGCGAAAACTAGCAGCTCTGGAACTCTTTCCACACAAGGAGAAAATGTGAAACTTCATATTTTCCTAGATCGATCGATGATTGAAGCGTATGCGAATGGGCAAAAAAGCATTACCACAAGAGCATACCCAACAAAAGCGGATGCATTAGGACTTGAACTTTGGAGTAAGAACGGAACGGCAAATATTGTCTCAATGAAAGTGTATGAGATGGGATCTGCCTATAGTGACACTGTCGTACCAGCGTATTATGGGGATGATAGCCCTCAAGAGGAAATTCCACATAGCGAATTAACGAATCATGATTTTCAAACAGGAGATTTAACCGGATGGACGATTGTAGAAGGAAATACCTTCACAAATGATCATGTGACTAATAAGAGTGATTGGGGATGGGGTGGTCCTTTCGGTCAGGCAACTACTTCCACTGACCCAAATAAATATCATCTATGGGGATTTCATCCTGATCATGGGGGAGATGCGGCAACGGGTGTGTTGAAATCCGAAGACTTTGTCCTCGGAGGGGATGGTCAAATTGACTTTTTAACATCTGGAGGGGCAGATGAGCAATTACTATACGTAGCGCTGGTCGATGCGGAAACAAATGAAATTTTAAGGAAAGCAACCGGCCATAACGGTGAAGCCTACCGAAGGGTCAGATGGGATGCTTCAGAGTTTATCGGTAGAAAGCTGTATATTCAAGTAGTTGATAAGCATACAGGAGGATGGGGTCATATTAATCTTGATGATGTGAATGTTCCTGTGAAGCTGGAGGAGAAGTAGTATTTTTATGAACAGTTGGTTTTAGGAAAGAAAGGAGGAAGTTCCTTGGAACTTCCTCCTTTCTATTATTCTTTATTTCGTTTTATTCGGCCATATCAACCCGATGATTACGCCAATAAAAGCTGGAAGTATCCACCCAAGGCCAATTTCATAAAGTGGTAAATAATCTAAATAAATAGTTTTAATTGATTCAAAAAATCCTACTGTTGTTTCAGGTAAATAGGCTGCTAAAGTGCTATACCCATCAATGATACTTACAAAGAACGTGAAAAGCATCGATGCAGCGAATACGCTTTGTTTTCCTTTAAATAATGGTGAAAATAAAGCTAATAAGATTAGAACAATCGCTAACGGATATAAGAACATTAATACCGGGATTGCAAATAGAATGATATTGTTCAAACCGAAATTCGCAATAGCAAAAGAGACGACACATAACATAAGTACAAACCAACGGTAACTTACTTTTGGAAACACATTATGGAAAAATTCACTACATGCCGTAATAAGTCCAATGCTCGTTTTTAAGCAAGCGAGAACAATAATAATCGCTAATAAAATGTTACCGAACGATCCAAAATAATGCTGAGAAACGGCAGCAAATATCTCCCCGCCATTCGTAAACGTTCCTACTGCGGTTATACTCGATGCCCCCATATACGTAATAAGACCATAAATAAGCGTCATAAGTCCCATCGCAAACACACCAGATTGCCAAGTTGCTTTGGCAATCGCTTTTGTTTGAGTGATGCCTTGGCTTTTAATCGTGTTGATGACTACAATTCCGAAAGCAAGGGAGGCAAGGGCATCCATTGTGTTATAGCCTTCTTTAAAGCCTGTCATAAATGGTAAGCTCTTATAATCTCCTGTTGGCTGTCCGAAGTCACCCATCGGCTTAACAATCGCAGTAACAATTAAAATAAATAAAAATATTAAAAAGGCCGGTGTTAAATACTTTCCAACGTAGTCCATAATCTTTGCTGGGTTTAAAGAGAAATAATAAACAATGGCAAAAAATACAAGGCTAAACAGTCCAAGCCATAAACTTGCTGAGTCTGGATTGATATACGGTTCAAAGCCAACAACGAATGGTACAGTTGCCGTACGTGGGATCGCAAAAAATGGTCCAATTGTCAAGTAAAGGGCCATTGCAAATATGACACCAAAAAGTGGATGCACGCGGCTTGCTAAATCACGAAGGCCTGTACTGCCAGATAGGCCAATTGCTAGGATTCCTAAAAAGGGAAGGCCAATCGCTGTTACTAAAAAGCCAATCAATGCAGGCCAAAAGTTAGTACCTGCAAGTTGTCCTAATTGGATCGGAAAAATTAAATTTCCTGCCCCAAAATAAAGACCGAAAAGCATTGTACCGATCAATGCGTAAGTGGAAAATGGTATTTTCTGTTGCATGTTGATACTCCTTCTAGACGTTTTTTTGTTTCAAACTACTATATTAGAAACATATTTTAGTAGTCGCAATAAATTCGAATATATAGATTTATCGTTATATTGTCAATCCGGTTAGTCAATTATTCCTCCTATTTGGAAAACAACTTCTATATGTGATTGAAATGGATAGTGAAATTGTTTGATTCAGTTATTATTCTTTCGAGTATTTTTACTACAAACGGGTAAGAAACTTGTTATCTAAATTAATTAATAGAATTGAAACTACGGGATTGTTTTAAGGTTCTGTGAGAAAAGAACTAATAAAAATGTTTGAAATGGATATATTTCATGTGAGATACAGACATAGTTATTTAGACTATCAACCTATAAACTAACATTAGAAGCGCTTTCATAAATCATTTTTTAAAGGAAGAGGGTTGTAAAATGAATACTTCTAATGCTAGTAAAACGCCTTTCGGACGATTAGTCGCTGGTATTTGTATCGCAAGTTTTGGTTATTGTATTGCGGTAGTTATTCCTATTGCTTTATTACTAACAATGAAATTAGCTATGCTTGATCCTGCAAGCGTTACCAAGAATTTTAGTATTGTTTCAATTTTGGCTGCTCCAGTTGGGATACTTGGTCTTTATGTATCCGGGATCATTAGCGATCGTACTTCCTGGAAATTTGGCCGTCGAAGACCCTGGATATTGATTGGGGCGAGTGCTGGTTTAGTTGGTCTATATTTTACTGGAAAAGCTGAATCATTTACTGCATTATGTGTATTCTTTGCCATATCAAAATTCTTTTTAAGCTTTATGAATACAGCGTTATATGCCTTAATCCCCGATCAAGTCGATGAGAGCAAACGTGGGACAGCTTCCGGGATCATTGGTCTTGTTTCTCCTCTTTCAATCATGATTGGGATTAACTTGATGTTCATGTTAAATAGTTGGACGATTGAAAATAAATTCTTGTTACTTGGAGTTATCAGTGTGGCGAGTGCCATCATTGCCTGTTTGTTAGTGAAAGAGAGTAATGTGGATTTCCAGAAGAGTAATGAAGAAGCAAGTCAATTACGGTTTAGAGAAAAAATATCACGTATTTATCCTAGTCCGAAAAAATATCCGTACTTTACGTATGGAGTGTTAACGAGATTCTTTATGGCTATTGGTTATTGCTCGGCTACTTACACAAGTGTTTATTATCTAGAGCATTTTCATGTTTCTCAACAAGATCTTGCAGGAATTGTTTCAATGAGCATGAATATCACCATTCCGTTACTGGCGATCTCAAGTATATTGGGAGGTGTTTTATCAGATAAAATTGGACGTCAAAAACCGTTTATTTTACTTTCAGCATTAGTGACTGCAATAGGTATTTTAGGGTATAGCTTTGCTCCAAGTATCTCCATTTCGTATATAGCTGGCGCGGTCGTTTCGATTGGATTTGGAATGTTCTTAGCAGTTGATATTGCCCTTATGACGAGAGTTCTTCCAAATCCTCAAGATGCTGCTAAGGACATGGGTATAGTGAATATTGCGAATGACCTTGGTGCACCGGTAGCTAATGCCCTTGCAAGTCCTGTCGTTGCAGCTGGTGGTTATCCATTATTCTTCGGCGTGCTTTCGATATTTGCCATATTGGCTGGAGTGGTTATCAAACCAATTCCAGAGCTAGAAAAACAAGCAGATGATCAAATTTCAATCGCTCAATAAGATTATCGGGGGAAATCTGCGCTCACTTTTTGCGCGGATTTTCTCAGTATAAGGAGGTTCAATGATGAGTGTAACCTTAATTGTTATTGCTGCAGCAGCCGTTCTTTTTGAAATGTTGATTATTACAGGGTTTTGGAATTTTAGGAAGAAACAAGGAAATACAGGGAGGAAAAAATCGTGATAAAGGTCATCGATTTAAAAATAGAAAATCAAGAGATACTTTTTGGGACAGATATTTTAAAACCTCGTTTTAGCTGGAAGCTGAAAAGTGAAACGGCAGGAACTTGTCAAATAGCTTATCAGGTACAAGTATTTGAAGCATCTTTTACTATGAAAAAGCTAATTTGGGACTCAAATAAAATTCAATCAACGGAATCGATTCATATTGAATATGGTGGTCCTTCATTAGAAAGTAGAGCGAGTTACTGCTACAAAGTTCGGGTTTGGTGTTCCAATGGGGAGGAAACACCATGGAGTAGTGAACAATATTGGGAAATGGGGCTACTACACAAAGATGAGTGGGTGGCAAGATGGATTGAACCAGAGCAGGAAGATGTAACGGAGGAACCAGAGCTTACCTTAGAAGATATGTTTATCAAGAAAAATAAAGGGGAGTATTCTCCACCTGAAAAAAAGCTCCACTCACCAAAGATAGTAAGAAAATTATTTACAGTGGATCATAAACCAATTGAAAAGGCCAGACTATATATTACTGCACATGGCCTTTATCAGGCAAAAGTAAATGGGAAAAAGATCACGGATGCAGAATTTACTCCTGATTTTACCTCTTACACAAACTATCTTCAGTATCAAACCTATGACGTCTTACCACATCTCGTTGTAGGGGAAAATGTACTCGGGGTGACACTATCTGATGGGTGGTATGCAGGAAGAATCAGTATCCCTGGTGGAAGTGCTCAGTTCGGGAACCGTCTAGGGCTCCTTGCCCAATTAGAAATTACATTTACTGATGGAACAAAGCAAATGATCGGAACAGATCACTCTTTCCAATCAGCCGACAGCCATTATGTATACAGTGATATTTTTATCGGGGAAAAACAGGACAAAAATTTAGATAAAATTGGCTGGGATTGTCCGGGCTACGAATGCTTTACCCACGAATGGTCGAGGGTTAAAGTAGCCGAATACAATTTAGATAACTTACGTGCGCAATACGGCGAATATGTAAAACCAATGGAAACTCTTTCTCCCATTCGTATTTGGAAGGATGAAAGTAATGCGTTTATCATTGATTTTGGGCAGATTATTGCAGGGCGTGTTCGGGTGCATTTGCAATGTTCAAAAGGTGAAGAAATTAAGATAGAGCATAGTGAAGTATTAAATGAGAAGGGTGAGTTTTTTTCTAATATCGTTGGTCGTAATAAAGAGCAAACCGATTATTATGTGGCTAGTGGTGAAAATGGAGAAGTGTTTGAACCAACTTTTACTTTCCATGGTTTTCGCTACGTTCGCCTATCAGGCTACCATTCTGAACTTCTCTTAGATGATATCACAGCAATTGTATTATTTTCTGATATGAAGCAAACGGGTCATTTCCAAACGTCAGATACAAAGATCAATCAATTATGGCAGAATATCCAATGGAGTCAGAAGGGGAACATGTTATCGATTCCAACGGATTGTCCTCAACGTGAAAGAGCAGGTTGGACAGGAGATTTACAGGTGTTTGCACCAACTGCTGCATTTAATATGGATGTTCAATCATTTTTAACCAGATGGCTTTGGAATCTGCAGCGAGAACAGACGAATGAGGGAGAGATTCTTAATTATTCTCCTGCACCGAAGGATATTTGGAATGACCTTAAATTTACTGGAAGTATATCTTCAGCAGGCTGGGGAGATGCGATCATCATCGTTCCTTGGGTACTTTACCAAAGATACGGAAATCATCGTATTCTGGAGGAATGCTATCCAGCGATGGAAAAGTGGCTTTCTTTTATAGAAAAAAGTGCAGCTAAGGGAAAAGAGAATAATGAAAATGACTATGACCGTTATTTATGGGATACGAAGTTTCATTTTGGAGACTGGATGATTCCTAGTTTTATGTTAGGGGAAAATCCACAAGGTCCAATTGCCTCCGCTCTTAAAACGAAGGATTGTATAGCAACCGCTTTTTACGCTTATTCTTCAAGTTTATTATCTAAGATTGCAAACGTATTAGGAAAAAAAGAGCGGTCTCACTATTATGATCTTCTTCATCATAAGGTGAAAAAAGCCTTTGAATATGCCTACGTAAAAGATACTGGAATGTTAACAGCGGATTACCAAGGGGTTTATACACTTGCCCTTGCTTTTGATCTCCTAACTGAAGATAAAAAGACAAAGGCGGTTCATCGATTGGTCGAATTAATCAAATTAAATGACTATCGAATTGATACAGGATTTTTATCAGTTCCCTTTATTTTGGACGTTTTATGTGAAAATCGATACAAAGATATTGCTTATAAGCTCTTGTTCCAAACCAATTGTCCTTCATGGTTATATGAAGTGGATCATGGTGCAACCACGATTTGGGAGTCATGGGAAGCCATCAAACCGGATGGGACAGTCGGTGCATTCTCCTTTAATCACTATGCCTTCGGATGTGTAGGAGATTGGCTTGTTCGTTATATTGGAGGACTAAGTCCAATGGAGCCAGGATACAAAAAATTTAAGGTGGAGGCCAATATTACGGATCAGCTAACGCATGCTGAAACCAAGTACGATTCTGTATACGGTGAAATCAAAATCAAATGGCAAATGGTAGATACAAATGAAATGTTTCTTCAAGTTCATGTCCCACCAAGTACTTCTGCCATTATTTCACTTAAGGATGTATGTGAGGACAATATTACAAACCTTCAGACACAATTAATAAATAGAGGATATACAAATAGTAAATTTATTAAAGAGGAAAATAGGGTGGAATTCCTGGTGGGTTCGGGACAGTTTGATATTACGTATAAAATGAAAAAACTTAGTAAGGAAGCGTGTTTAAAAAGCTAGATAGAAGAGGCACCAAGAGCTTTACTCCAAATGGGTAACGCTTTTGGTGCCTTTTTTTCGATATTCAGCAGGGGTAATGCCATGTACTTTTTTAAATGATTTGTAGAAAAAAGTAATATTGGTGTAACCAACTTCATTCGCGACTTGGTCAATGGTTAAGTCAGTGTTTTCTAAGAGCGTACATGCATTTTTTATTTTTAATTGATGTGATACTTCAATAAAAGTTTTTCCAAAGTTAGTTTTTAAAAGCCGTGTTAAATGGTTTGGGTGAAAATGAAACTTTTCCGCTGTTTTTTCTAACGTAATGTTCTTATAATTCAATTCCATGTACTTTAGTATTTCAGAAATGATGCCTTTTTTAAAGGTAGGTTCCCCTTTTGTTTTTGAAAGACTATTATAGCTTCTTAACAATTCCGTGAAAATTAGTAACATATATGAATTAATTGCTTCACTTGAGCATAGTTGAGGGTGATAAAATTCATTTACGGCTTGTAAAATTAAATCGTTCAGTCGATCATTTTGCCCTTTTGAAAATAAGATATAACGACTATCCTTCTTTTGTTTATAAATAGCATTTACGAAAAAATCAGTTAATAGGTCATTACCTGATAATCTTTGAAGAAGTGCTGAATCAAAGTAACTTGTGCGAATTAGTATATTAATAATAATATCGTTTTCTGACGCACTATCAATTGAATGAGTTACATTCGTATCTAGTAAACATAGATCCCCTTGCTTTAAAATAACTTCTTTGCCATCAATAAATTGTTTACTCGTACCCGATAATACATAATTCATTTCAATAAATGAATGTCGGTGTTCTGTGAATTTTACATAGCGTGGGTGTTTTAAAAACACAACATTTTGATCTGGTTTAAAAAAATTATCTACAGGTACGATAGTAGGTAAGGGGATATCCTCAGAAAATGTAAGACCTGACTCCCCTAAATGAGAGTAATGTTTTGGATGTGAGGGACTACCAGAATACTTTATTTCAAATTCACTCAATTCTCTTAATTGTTTTTCAAGAGTGGAAGTATCCAAACATAGTCACCTTCTTTAAAAATATAATATACTAAGTATATTGTAAGCGAATTCAATATAGAAATAAATGAAAAAATCATGGTTGATGGAAGGGTGATATTGATGTGGTACCAAAATAAAATAACTAAACTACTAGGATTGGATTTTCCGATCATTCAAGCACCTATGGCAGGCGGTGTAACAACTTCCAAGTTTGTCTCTTCAGTGTCAAACGCCGGTGCCTTAGGGATGATTGGTGCTGGATATATGCAGCCTGATGAATTACGTCATCAGATAAGGGAAGTAAAAGCTTTAACTACTAGAACATTTGGGGTTAACTTATTTATACCAGAAACACCAAAGATTTCAGATGAAGAGATTAACGAAGCAAACGAACTCTTACAACCTTTTAGAAGCGAATTAGGGATTAAATTGGAATTACCTACATATGAAAACAGCTCTATATTTGAAGAAAAACTAAAAATTATCATTGAAGAAAAGGTGCCTGTGTGCTCGTTTACATTTGGGATCCCAACAAAGGAAGTAATAAGCCAATTAAAGAAACATAAGGTCATCGTCATTGGAACAGCCACAACAGTGAATGAAGCTGTAATCAATGAAAATGTTGGGATGGATGCTGTTGTGGTTCAAGGAAGTGAAGCTGGAGGGCATCGGGGAACTTTCGCAAAAGATGCTCAAGAAAGCCTAGTTGGCTTAATGGCTTTGGTACCACAGGTGGTGGATCATGTCACCATTCCTGTCATTGCATCCGGCGGGGTGATGGATGGTAGAGGTGTGATAGCTTCTATGTTTTTAGGAGCAGAAGCAGTTCAAATGGGGACAGCTTTTCTCACTACGATAGAGAGTGGAGCACATGACCAACACAAAAAAGCTATACTACAAGCCACTGAAGACGAGACAATGGTAACTACCGTATTTTCAGGAAAACCGGCTAGAGGAATTAATAACCAGTTTATGAAAGAGCTGAAGAGCAGAGAAAACATGATACCAGCTTATCCTATTCAACATTACTTAACTAGTCATATTAGAAAAGAAGCTGCAAGACAAAATAATCCTGAGTATATGTCTCTTTGGTCGGGTCAAGGGGTTAGGTTGAGTCAATGTCAATCTGTTTATGAACTTATCACAGGTATTGTTTCTCAGGTCGATCAGTTGTTGAAAGAATTTTGAGTGAAAAAAGCCATTCAGCTATATCAGCTAGAATGGCTTTCCTATTTTATAACTTAATTTAACTGATCAGCAGGACCAAAGAATTCAAAATGAACCTTATCAGAAGAAATTCCTAACTCTTTTAATGCAGTATTAACTGTTTTCATGAATGGTATCGGACCACAGAAGTAGAAAGAAGCATTTTTATTTTGAACGACAGAATCAATCCAAGAAAGGTCTATATATCCTTCTTTATTGAACTCCTTGTTTAATACATCGACTTCAGTCGGCTTTTCATAGCAAAGGTGATACTCGATATTCTCCGATTTACTTGAAAGTACTTTAACATGTTCATGCATGGCATGTGTCGTTCCGTTAATAGCGGCGTGAATAAATGTGACTTTACGATTTGGTTGTTTAGAAGCAATGGTATTTAGCATGCTGATCATTGGTGTAATACCAACACCACCACTTAGCAATACAACAGGTTCGGTAGATTCTACATCTAAAACAAAGTCACCGGCAGGAGCTGTCACTTCTAGAGTATCTCCTTCTTGGACGGTATCGTGTAAGTAAGTGGATACTTTCCCGTTTGGGATATGTTCAGAAGAAGAGGTTTCCTTTTTTACACTGATACGGTAGTACTCTTTTTCAGGACTGTCAGATAAACTATACTGGCGAATATGAGTATACTCTTCCCCGTCAATTTTTACACGAATGCTAATATACTGGCCAGGAGTGAAGGTAGGAATTCCCTTATCATCCTTTGGTTGTAAGTAGAAAGAGGTGATTACTTCACTTTCTTTTACTTTTTTAGCAACAGTGAAGTCTCTGAAATCATTCCAGCCACCAGATTGAGAAACTGTTTCATCATACATTTCTTTCTCTACTTGAATAAATACATCAGCAATGACACCATACGCTTTCCCCCAAGCATTAATAATGTCATCGGTCGCAGCATCGCCAAGTACATCTTTTATTGCCAATAATAAATGTTTTCCGACGATAGGATAATGCTCAGCTTTGACTTGTAAACTTCTATGTTTATGGGCAATTTGTCTAACAACTGGTAGAATTGCTTCTAAATTATCAATATATGCAGCGGCAGCGTAAACCGTATTCGCTAGAGCTTTTTGCTGTCTTCCTTGTTTTTGATTGGCGTGGTTGAAGATGTTTAACAACTCCGGATGGTTTGAAAACATCATTTCGTAGAATCTCTTGGTAATGGCTTCTCCATGTTGTGCTAAAACAGGAACAGTAGATTTAATAATTTCAATCGTTTTCGTATCTAATGGACTTGTGGCTGTTGTCATGTTAATCTCCCCTTAATAATATTCTCACAGTGATAAAGATATATTTTAAATACATGTTTATTTTAGACATTGATGATTACTTAAAGCAATATTTTAAATACATGTTTAACAGAATGTTCACATTTATGATGAGAAAATGTGGTTTATGTTATATTTAAATTACTAAAATGCAATTGAGAACAAGGGTGATTACCATGCAATTAACCGCATATACAGACTATACTTTACGTGTACTAATCTATTTAGGAATGCAGGCGAGCGGTGAAAAATCAAATATTAAAGAAATTTCAAGTTTTTATAACATATCGAATAACCATTTAAGTAAAGTGGTGTATGAATTAGGAAAGCTTGGGATGATTGAAACCGTTAGGGGAAGAAATGGAGGAATTAGGCTAGCGAAAGACCCAGATCAAATAAATATTGGTGCGATTGTTCGTCATACAGAGAGCCCAATTAATTTGGTTGAATGCTTTGACGAGACGAGAAACACTTGCAAATTAAGTCCGGCTTGTAAATTGAAATTTGTATTGAATGAGGCACTAAACTCCTATCTGAAAGTCTTAGACGGATATACATTAGAAGATTTGCTGCAAAATAGGGAAGAATTAAAGACACTATTTTAATATAAGTAAAAAGGTTGCTCTGGCAACCTTTTGTTATTTTCATTGATCTACAAAAACGATCTTAACACCTTCAAAAACAGCGATAAGGATGGATTTAAATTGTTCTTTTTCCAAGCAATGACAAGCTCAAAGTCTTGGTCGTCAAATTGATCGATTTCCACAAAACGAAGCGAGGAGCTAGAGATCGCTTCAAAGCTTTTAGGTAAAATGGAGATCCCCATTTCTGATTCCACAAGTACGGGTACCGTATCAACAAAGCGAGGCTGACTGACTATTTTTGGAGTGAAGCCATGTTGCTCGCATATCTGGACAATAAAATCATACGAACCCACCGGGGAATCGTGACGATTATGTATGATGAATGGTTCCTGTGCCACATCTGATAAAGTAATTTTTTTGTTGTTTACTAGTGGATGATTTTTGTGCATAACAATGCAATATGGTTCTTTTGCAACTGTTTCGATTTCAATTTCTTCTATTCGATGAAGACCAGATGGCAGGGTTAGAGCGAAATCTAGGTCCCCATGTTCTAATTCATCTTTTAGCATTTTACTAGGAAAGTGATTTAAATGGAGTTCGACTTTTGGATATAATTCACGAAATCGTTTGATGACTTCTGGTAGGAAACTTCGAACATGTACAGCCAAAAAGCCAATAGAAAGACTACCGATGATTCCTTCATCCGTTTGCTTTGCCTTTTCAATGGCCCCGGATGTTTTTTCCACTATCTCAATGGCTTCTTTGAGAAAAACAGAGCCTGCAGGTGTGAGCTTTACGGAGCGTTTGTTTCTGATAAATAGTTTTACGCCCACTTGATCCTCTAAATCCGCAATTTGCTGGCTAATCGCAGATTGAGCAACATAAAGCTGATTGGCAGCTTTCGTAAAATTTAAATGCTCGGCAACAGTGATAAAATAACGCAATTGGCGAATATCCATAAGACCCTCACTTGTCATGATTTTTCTATTATTTTATCATAGAATATGAGAATAAAAGGATGAGGAAGGAAAGTTTCCCATATATCAAACAGTTGACTACTACAATAAAATGGAAAGAGTAATCATAAATCGTGATTACAGAAATCAAACTCTAATATTTCCAATTATTCCGATTTCGTTTTATGGTTAAATGTGAAAGCGCTTAATAATATAAAAATACTGACTAGGGGTGTGGTGAAATGGTCGTACAGGTCGTTGGCAAATTACCTAATGAAGGCAAACCATATTACGTTCGAAATGGTGAGGGTGAAAGGTACTTATTCGGAACACAGGTAGCTTCGGTTGTTGCCACAACAAAAAGTACTGGTGATATGCTAGAAATCGTTCAATTATCAGGCGGAAAAGGGGACTATTTTCCAGCACATATACACGAACAAGCCCAGGAAGGAATTGTCGTCCTTGATGGTAGACTTGAGGTAGAAGTCAATGGAGAAAAACATCTGCTAACAGCAGGGGATTATGTTCATATCCCTGCAGGCACGGTTCATTCTTATTGGATGCAGAGTCATCGAACACGCTTTTGGTCTTTTACCATTAACGGAACTGTGGCAGAACTATATTCACATATTGGTGAGCCTTATGATAAATTTGAACGTCCACCTGTTTGTGAAAATCCCTTAGAATCAAATTGTCTAGCAAACATTCCTAGTAATATTGATATAAAAATGGTTGATCGAAAGCAAGTATCCGAGTTGGCTCAGTTGGTGAAAGGGTGTGCCATACCAAAAGAGCCTAAACCCTATGTTCTTGAATCTGGAGAAGGAGTGCACCTGCTGAGTGGGGATACTGTTCATTCCCTTCTAACTACGAAAGAGGCAACTGACGGTCATTTTATTGCTTTAGTATCAGAGGGACCAAAGGGGTTGCCTATTGGAGAACACGCACATGAATTCACAAATGAAACCTTTATGTGTTTGCAAGGAGAAATGACCCTTTGGGTAGATGGAGAGGAGTTGCATCTCTTGCCGGGAGATTTTGCCTACGTGCCTGCTAAAACGGCCCATCGCTTCCGTTGTGATGCTCACTACACGAAGTTTCTAGGGGTATTAACACCGGGAGATTTTGAGGATTTCTTTCGAATTCTAGGAGATGAATATGAACATCCTATTTTTCCTAGCGAGCCTGCACCTTATCGGTTTGATCGAGTCATTCAACGAATCCAGGAAATTGATTTGACTTTATTAGGAAAGCCTCCACGTCCCTCCGATATTGAAGAGGTTAGTTAAATATGAGTTTTCGAGTTAGAATTATACAAGATCTTGTGTTTTCCTCCCCTAGTGGAAAGCCGTTATTGCTAGATTTATATTTGCCTCTACATTCAGAAGAACCATTGCCAGTTATTGTTTGGTTACATGGAGGCGGTTGGAGAATTGGGGATCGGAAGCTTGGGCCAGATTTTTGTCAGTTTTTTGCCGAAAAAGGCTTTGCGATGGCGAGTATAGAGTATCGTTTGAGCGGGGAAGCACTGTTTCCAGCACAAATTCATGATGTGAAGACAGCGATCCGGTGGCTTCGTTCGGTTGCAGAAGAGTATCAGTTAGACAGCGGACGTATTGGATTATGGGGTTCATCTGCTGGCGGACATTTAGCTGCATTAGCCGGAACAACAGGATCTGGAGTTCTTGAAGAGTTGGAGCATGGGTGTGCTGATTTTTCCTGTAATGTCCAGGCAGTTGTGGATGGATATGGTCCAACAGATTTCTTGCAAATGGATCTCCATCATACATCTGAGGAGTTTTCCAATGATCCAGAAACGGAACGTCTTCACCCGGTCCGATATCACTCTGATATGGATTCTCCAGAATCCCAATTACTAGGATCTCCTATTCATTTGGTACCTGATCGTGTGCGGGAAGCCAATCCCATCACGTACATTAAAGGGGGAGAACCGCCTTTTCTGATCATGCATGGAACTAATGATACGGCAGTACCGGCACATCAAAGTGAATTACTTTATCAAGCTCTCTTAGAAAAAGGAAATGATGCCACGCTCTGTTTGATAGATGGTTTTGGCCATGCTTTTTTCAACAACAATGATTTGGACAATCATGAACCTTATTCTGCTAGGCTTCGTACGACTCGGGCAGGGGAGAAAGAGCAGACAGAAACCACCCACGTAAAAATATTTGAAATGATTGAAAGGTTTTTTGGAAAACATTTAATAAAAAATTGACTAAAAGATACTCCAAGCAAACGGAGTATCTTTTTTCTTACTGTTCAATCATCTGAAATTGCGATTTCTCAAATAACATCTATGTATTTCAAAAAAGTATTTTTCTGTCTTATCATTTAATTACAGGCTAACACAATGGCTAGATTGAAAAACGAGGAGGAGTTTTCTTGAAATTACTAACATATTCCGTAAATAATGATTCACTCAGACTAGGTGTTCTAGTAGACGAAAATACGATCATCGATCCGCACCAAGCGTATATAGAGCAGCTAAAGCAACAAGGACAACAAAGGGCGGAAGAAATTGCAAACGCTTTACTTCCAACTAACCCTGTGGAATTTATTGCGAATGGGGATATGGCTCTACAATCGGCAAAAGAAGCCATCGACTATGCCCTAGGACATTCTGAAAATACATCGGCTATTTATAAAAAAGACTCGGTAGAAATTGGACCACCGGTGATAAAGCCAAATAAGATCATCTGCGTAGGACTAAATTACAAGAATCATATTATTGAAATGAAGCGAGATTTCCCAGCTCACCCGGTTATTTTTGCTAAGTTTGCAACAGCGATTGCAGCTCCTAACGACGTCTTTCCACTTAACTCTGAGTTAACGAAGAAGCTAGATTATGAGGCAGAATTGGCATTCGTGATTGGGAAGGAAGGAAAGAACATTAAGGCAGAAGATGCTTTGGATTATGTGTACGGCTACACAGTAGCTAATGATATCACCGCTCGCGATATGCAAAAAAGAACCATCCAATGGCTGCAAGGAAAAACTCTTGATAAAAGTCTTCCATTAGGCCCCGTATTAGTGACGAAGGATGAAATTACAAATCCTCATGCTTTGGATATTTCTTTAACCGTAAATGGTGAAGTAAGACAAACCTCTAATACAGAGCAACTGTTGTTTAACGTAAATCATTTGGTTGAGTTTTTATCTGGCATTTGCACATTAGAACCAGGTGATATTGTTTGTACGGGAACTCCAGGTGGTGTTGGTGAGGCGCAAAATAAGTTCCTTCAAGATGGAGATGTTGTAAAAGTGGAAATTTCGGGGATTGGAGCGATCTTGACGACGATTAAGGAGGAGAGTGTTTCATGACAATTTTTCAAGAGCCGATTCGGGATATTGCTCATTTAGCTCATATAGAATTGCTATCACCTAAGCCAAATGAAAGTCTTGAATTTTTCCAGGAACTACTTGGGATGACTGTCTTAAAGAGCGAGGGACAATCCGTGTATTTACGAGGCTGGGGTGACCAACAGCTTTATAGTCTGAAGCTAACCGAAGCTAAGCAAGCTGGCCTTGGACATGTGGCGATGAGAACCTACTCTTCACAAGCGCTTGAACAACGTGCGAACCATCTTAAGGATAGTAAGTACGGTATCGGTTGGACTGACGGAGATTTTGGACATGGTCCTTCCTATCGTTTTATGGATCCGGCTGGACATAAAATAGAAGTCTTTTACGAAGCGGAAAAGTACATGAGACCGGATCATTTAAAGCCAGGGTTAAAAAATATGCCGCAAAAATATTCTGCGAGGGGTGCAGCAGTTACACAGCTTGATCATATTAATTTGTTTAGTCCTGATGTGGATGCGGATAGTTTGTTTTATCGTAAGTACCTAGGTTTCAAATTAAGTGAGCAAGCGGTAACAGAAACAGGGAAACAAACAACGGCTTGGCTACATGTGACCAATAAGTCCTATGATATGGCGATTTCATTAGATAAAACAGGTGCCCAGGGCCGCTTTCATCACGCCGCCTTTAAAGTAGAGACTCCAGAAATGGTTCTGCGAGCAGCAGATGTGTTTTTAGATAATGGAATTTATATTGAAGCTCCTCCTAACAAACATGTGGCAGGGCAAACGATGTTTGTGTACGTGTATGAACCAGGAGGCAATCGGATTGAAGTTTGCTCGGGTGGATTTTTAATTTATACACCTGATTGGGAAACGGTAACATGGACTCCGGAAGAACGAAAAAAAGGATTAGCTTGGGGATCGCCTCTGCCAGCTACGTTCCACACATATGGTACACCAGATATTGAGAAATCAAGTACAGGAGGGTGAGGGAATGAACAAGATGTTAAATAAGTTAACTCATGAGGAAGCCATTGAGCGTGCAAGGGAATTATCTGTCATGATACGTTCTCGTTCACAAGAAGGGGAAAGCTTGAGGCATCAACCACAAGAGAACATTGACGATTTTATTGCATCAGGGTTAGTTCGCTCGCTGGTGCCTAGTCGTTGGGGAGGACATGAACTTGATTGGAAAACATTAGCTGGTAGTGCAATTGAGGTATCAAAAGGAGATGCCTCTGCAGGCTGGTGCTATTCCTTATTGTTGCTTCATAGCTGGATGCTTGCCTTTTTCCCGAACGACGCTCAGAAAGATGTATGGAAGGACAATCCAGATGCTTGTCTAGCGACCTCCATAAATCCAAGTCCGAATTCTGAAATCCTAAAAGAAAAAGGTGGATATCGTCTAACTGGGAAATGGGGATTTTCTTCAGGTATTAACCACTGTGATTGGGTCATGATTAGTGCGGCAGCTCCACAAGAAGATAGCCAGAAAGAGAAAAAGATGTTGTATTTTCTTGTACCGAAAAGCGAATTGAGAGTAATTGATGTATGGCATGTTGTGGGAATGAGAGGAACAGGTAGTAACTTACTAGAATTAACGGATGTGTTTGTCCCTGAATACCGCACGATGGAGTTGAATCCGTGGAATCTTCATGGCATTTCTCCTGGGATGGAACAAAATAAGACTTCACTTTATCGAATTCAATTGTCAGCGGTTATGCCGGTAACTTTATTATCTGTTATTTTAGGAGCAACAAAGGGTGCATATGACATTTGGCGGGATATGGTGATCGGAAAAAATAAATCCCGTAAAGGAGAGCCTGTCGCAAACTTAACACATCAACAAATCCGACTTGCCAAGGTAGCAGCTAAGCTGGAAGCGGTAGATGCCCTCCTTCATAAATCGCTGGAGTTAGTAGAGTCCGGACGAGTACTTGATTACAAGGAACGAGTTAGTTTGAGAAGAAATTATTGCTATTGTGCGGAACTTTGTACAGAAGCAATGGAAACCATTTATACAAGCAGTGGAGCAGCAGCATCAGCCGAAAGCCATCCGTTACAACAATTTTGGCGTGATATCCATGCGGGAGCACAACATACCGCATTTAATTTTGATTGGGTAGGAGAGCTTTATGGCAAGTTGGAGCTTGGACTTCCTGTGAGTGTAGAATACTAGAAACGGAGGAGTAAACATGACAGTAAGTGCAGACAAGTTGACGGCTGACCTGATTTCTTCTTTGCGGGGAGAAACCATGGTTTCCTTGATTACAATGAATTCGGAAACCAATTTACCACAGTTAAGTGTAGTTTCGTGGGTGTATCCTGCATCTGATGGAAAGAGGATAAAAGTGGCGCTTGGCCATAAAGCATCTAGTATAGAAAATATTCGAAGCAATCCTAACGTAGTAATAGGGGTGATTGGAGCTGGAAGCTGTTATTCGGTCCAGGGAAAAGCATCCGTCTCTGAAATAAAAGAACTCACTATGAAACTATGCGTTGTCACCATTGAAGTAGAATCAGTTGAAAACGTGATGTTTTATGGAGGTAAGGTAACAACAGAACCTACTTATGAGAAAACGTATAATAAAGACTTAGCTATTAAATTGGACACCGAAGTTTATGAGCTTCTAAGTGAATAACCTCAGTTATTTGCGATACGGTTAATGTATCAAAATGAGGTTCTCTTGGATTTTTGAGATAAAACTAACTCCCTTTTAAATAAGATGTCAGGTCCTTAATTCAGTAACGAGAAAATAAGCGGAGATTTTTCGGTTAAATGCAGAATGGAGCTCGTTTCGGGGTAAATAAGGGGAGATTTTCCGCTTATGCAAAGAATTCTCTCCTATTTTCGAATTTTTTGAGCCTATAGGCGGAATCTCTCCGTTTATTTAAGCTTTTTTTAATAACAATTACTAATTAAACGGAATTTCTCCGTCTATTCATCAGTTCGGGTGCTTATCCTGATCCCCAACCGAAAAGTGTGGACCATCTTTACCCTTGATGTGGTAATCAGCAGGTTTTTATTGACCAGCCTATTTACTCAAGTAAATTGGTACTCAAAAAGGCACTGCAAAGGACAAAAATTTTGACCTTTTTTTAATTGCACAATACTTATTGTCCATCTTAATAATGATGTCAAATGCTGTGTCAAAGTTAATGGGATTTAGCAGAAACGTTAATAAAAAAGGAAAAGACGTATGCCAAAATTCATACGTCTTTTCTTTGTCTTTTAATAAGAAAGCACTAGAAAACGGAACCCTTACTTTTTGTGTGGCGGGTTTTTTTAATCGAGCAAAGATTGAACTCCCTTTGCAAATGACGCCTGTGGCGGCCAAGCACAAAGATCGAAAGGAAAATCAGAGCCCGGAACGATTCGATCTTCACCTACTGTTTCCAATAAAAAATCAATGCTTGCTTGATTCCATAGAACTGTATCATACCAGAAGCGTTTTAAGTACTCTGAGGGCTTTCCTTGCAGGTTGGACGAAACAGCTCTCCATTGTTCATATCCTTTATCAAGTCTGCCAATTTGATAAGGAAGGAACCCTCCACCATGGGCAAATAAAATTTTAATGTTAGGATACTTGTCGATCATACCGCTTAATAGAATATCAGTTGCACACACGGTTGTTTCCCAGGGGACGCCAATTAGATTCGGCATCATCCAATTTTTTAATCGAGGATCTTCGCTTAGCAATGGATGGATGAAAAGAATTGCTTTTAACCGGTTTGCTTCTTCAAAAAATGGAATAAAATAGTCGTCTGAAAGCATTTTTCCAGCTGCTGAGGGTCCGATGATTGCCCCTTTTAGCCCCGAGTTCATTGCATCATGTAAAATATGTGCGGCACGCTCAGGATGGCTAAGAGGAACGGTGCCAAGAGCGGATAAGCGTCCCTTCGTTTGTGTAACGAATTGTGACAAAGATTGATTGTATACTTGGGAAATATCTGTGGTGATGTCTTGTGGGAAGTCATACATAAAAAGCTGTGGAATAGGTGAAATCAAGGAATGAGAAACACCAGCTTCTTTTTGTTTGTAAAGATACAGGTTCTTGTCGATAAAGGATGGTTTTAATTCAAAGCCCCACTTCTCATTGACTACTAAAAAGTCATCTTTGTTTTCTTCCTTTTTAATCCATTTGGCATTGACGATATCTTTATGGTCCTTTAACCAAGTAAGAACATCATCTGGGATAAAATGAGTATGAAAATCATGCATTTGGGAGATTCTCCTTATGATTTTGATAGAATTTCAGTTTCTTATTACCAATAACCCATACGGTTTGATATTTCCATGGCGGCTTGCATCACTTTCTTTGCGTAGCCTGGAACTTTGTTTGCTTGTATCCTTTGTTTTGGTCCTACAATTGCTAATGCAGCGATGACCTTTCCACGATAATCATAGACAGGTGCAGCGATCGAGTTCACCCCTTCGAGAATTTCTTCACTGCTAAAAGTGTAACCGTTTTCTTTTATTTGTTTTAAATGGGCTCTAAGTTTACTAGGGTCGGTAATGGTGTTTTTCGTATATCTGGTTAAGCCTTTTTCAATGACTCTATCGACTAGTGGATCATCCGAATAGGCTAATAACACCTTACCTGAGCTCGTGCAATAAGGAGGATTCCTTTTTCCAACATTCGTTAACACACGAACAGGGTGGTGGCAATCGACCTTTTGAAGATAGATGACTTCATCATTATCCAGTACAGATATATGGGCTGTTTCGCCTATACTTTCCACCAGACGGTTTAATACCGACTGTGATTCTTTGTAGATGTCCATATGACTATTTACGATACCACTTAAGGAAAGGATGGATAGGCCGAGTCGATACTTTCTTGACTCTGGATCTTTATAGACAAAACCCTCGGAAGCTAACGTCGCCATGGTCCTACTCACCGTGCTTTTATTAATACCTAGAGAAGTAGATAAGTCGCTAATCTTCTTTTCTGGCTCTTCCATCGTAAAGCTTCTTAATATTCGTAAAGCATTTTTTACGGATGATAAATGCTGGTCTTCCTGTTTTTCCGTAACCATCTAGTATCCTCCTTTTTTCATCATTTGAAACAGAACTAAGTTTGTTTCTGTATAGTGGAGAATATAGCAAATAAATCCAAATAAATAAAGTGAATATTTATAAATTTTAAAATAAAATAAATTTTTTGTGTTTTGTTGCATATAGAGAAACTCCAATGTTGATAGCATAAAAAGTAGTGAGTAAGATAAAAATGTGAAGATTGATAAATTTTAGGAGAATCCTTTTCAATTTAAAAGAAAAGATTTTTCTAAACAACGAAATGTAAGCGTTTTAATTAAATGAAGAGGGGGATGTAAGATGTTGAAAAGAGGGATGAAGCTTAGTTTTACTATGTTAACCTTGATTTTACTAGTATTTGTGTCAGCCTGTTCGAAAAGCTCTGGGGGAGAACAAGGTGCATCAGATACAAAATCAATTACCTTTAAGATGGGGCATATGAACTCTCCTGACCATGTTCAAGATTCGAAGGCAATGAAACCGTTCAGTGAAGAAGTAGAAAAGCTTACCGATGGTCGAGTGAAATTTCAAATCTATCCGGGTGGAGCTCTCGGTGGACCTAAGGATACGTTAGACAATATTACAACTGGAATCATGGATGCGGGCTGGGGGTTACACGGGTATAACGCAGGAAAGTTTCCAACCCACTCTGTTCTTCAGCTTCCATTCCTTGCAAACGGGACAGGAGAGGAGTTAAGTGTTGTTGCTCAAAAGCTTTATGATACGTTCCCTGAAATCCAAAAGGAATATGACGATTTAAAGCTGTTATGGGTTCACGCAGCTGATCCGTACGCGATTATCACAAAAGGAAAAGCAGTCAGAAGCTTTGAGGACGTGAAAGGTTTAAAGCTTAGAACTCCGTCTGTTGAAGCAGGTGAAATGATTAAGTCATGGGGAGCAACTCCAGTTTCCTTACCGGCACCAGAAATTTATGATGCACTTCAAAAGGGTGTGATTGATGGGGGCGTCTTACCTGTTGCAGCTATTAAAGATTTTAACCTAACCGATTTGGTTGATTACGTCACATTAGGAAACTTCAACACTAGTATTTTCTACGTTGCTATGAACAAAGATAGCTGGAATAAGATCTCTCCAGAAGATCAAAAGCTCATTGAAGAAGAACTACTTGGTGAGCCAATGGCGAAAATGGCGGGGGCAGCGTTTGATTATCAAAAGGGCTTAGCGGAAACAGAAGCGAAAGATGCAGGTGTAGAATTTATTAATCTGGAAGAGAGTGAACTGCAAAAATTTAAGGATAACTCTGAGGATGTAAAGGAAAAATGGTTATCTGATATGAAATCAAATGGGGTAGATGGTCAGAAGATTTACGATGAAACAGTAAAGCTTATTGAAGAATAATAGTCTTCCTAATTGGAGGTGTAGGTAATGGAACAAGAAGTAAGAAAGGATGTTTCGTTGAGAGCTTCGGCTCTTGACGAAGTTTCCTTTTTAGAAAAAGTTATTCATCCATTCGAGAAAGTCGTTTCTACTTTAAATAATGTTCTTCATAAAGTTTCAAGTATCATTTTGTTTCTATTAATGTTTCTTACGACGGCAGATGTGTTTGGTCGATATTTTTTTAATAAGCCTATTACGGGAACGTACGAACTAACAGGATTGGCACTAGCCATGATCATCTTTTTTAGTCTTGGTTCGGCACAACTGAAAAAAGATCATATTGAAATCGACTTTTTAACGAATATGATGCCCGCAAAGGTTCAACACGCACTTTATGCCCTTACTTCCCTCATATTATTTATCCTTATGTCCTTAACCTCTTGGCAATTATTCGAGTATACAAAGAGGATTTATTTCGGAAATGAATTAAGTGGAGATCTTGGTTTACCACTTTATCTGTTCGTTACTTTTGCCACAGTCGGTGCGGTTTGTTTTACATTAACGTATCTTGTTGATTCGTTAAAATCTTTCCTAAGGGTGGTGAAAAAATGAGTCCAGAAATGATAGGAGTACTAGGAATTGTGCTACTCTTGGTTCTCATCTTATTAAGGGTTTCTGTAGGTCTTTCATTATTTTTAGTAGGGTTTTTAGGTGTATCGTGGCTTTCTGACTGGCAGGTCGGAGTGTCACAGCTTGGCTCCTCTGCTTTTGGTACTTCTAATAACTATGGGTTAAGTGTTATTCCATTGTTTATATTAATGGGAATGTTTATGTCTAACACGGGATTAGGAAAGGATCTGTTTAATGCAGTTGATAAGTGGATTGGCCATTTTCGTGGTGGTCTTGCGATTGCAACAGTCGGTGCCGCCTCCATTTTTGCTGCCATATCTGGCTCTTCCAATGCAACTACGGCTACTTTGGCGAAGATTACGATTCCTGAAATGAAAGAGTACAATTACCGGACGACCTTTTCTACGGCAGCAGTTGCAGCCGGTGGAACTCTGGGGATATTAATTCCTCCTAGTGTTATCTTAATTTTATATGGAGCATTAACGTCTGAACCAATCGGTCCTCTATTAATTGGGGGATTAGTACCGGGAATCATCATGACCCTTCTTTTTATGCTTATGATCAACATTCAAGTCCGCTTAGACCCTTCTATTGCCCCAACTAAAATGGAAAAGGCGACCATAGAGGAAAAATTTTCCTCTTTAAAAAGTGTTTGGCCTTTTCTTTTGATATTTGCGATTAGTATCGGGGGAATTTACTTTGGGGTTTTCACTCCAAGTGAGGCTGGTGGAATTGGAGCCATTGGTGCCTTTTTCCTAACTCTATTAACAAAACGATTGAGTTTTAAAGGGCTCATTTCATCCTTAGATGAATCGATCCGATTGACGGTTATGCTGTTTTTAATTCTGATTGGAGCATCGTTATTCGGAAAGTTCTTAGCGTTAAGCCAAATACCGATGTATTTAACAACAACGGTCGGATCACTAGACGTTTCTCCTTATCTTATCATGGCTATGATTCTTGTAGTCTACTTTATTTTAGGAATGTTTTTAGAGGGAATTGCCATAATGGTACTCACTCTGCCCATTGTTTATCCTTTGATTACTCAATTAGGATTTGATGGATTATGGTTCGGGATTATCATAGTGATGGTACTCAATATTGGGGTTCTTACACCGCCTCTCGGATTAAGTGTTTATATTATTAGTGGCTTCGTAAAAGATGTTCCCATTCAGCAAATTTTTAAAGGTGTAATACCTGCTATTCTTACCATGGTTGCTTTTACGATTGTTTTAGTTATTTTTCCTGAAATTGTAACATTCCTACCAGGTTTGATTGAATAGAGAACGTAAAAGAGGAGTGGGCCATATGATCAAAAAAACACTAGATGAAAAAGCATTTCACTTATTAAAAGAAAAAATGGATGAAGGCTTACTTCCACAATGGGTGTTAACGGATCCAGATATATTTGAGCTTGAAATTGAAAAGATTTATGGACATTCATGGCAGTTTCTTGGCCACGAAACGGAAATCAAAGATCCAGGAAGTTATGTGACACGCTGGATGGTTAATGATCCGGTTCTATTAGTTAGAACTCGTGAAGGTGAAATTAAAGCATTTTTAAATTCATGTACCCATCGTGGAACACAGTTATGTACAGCTGATCGAGGGAATAAAAAAACCTTTACTTGTCCTTATCATGGATGGAGCTATAATTTGAACGGCGAATTAGTGGGGATTGTGGCCGGAAACAAAGTGTATGGGGAAGAAATGGATAAATCAGAGTGGGGGTTAAGACCGATCCCCCAAGTTGAAATGTATCAAGGAATGATCTTTGGAAATCTTGATATAAATGCGGAACCTCTAGAGGATTATCTAGGGGAGATGAAGTGGTACTTAGATATTCTTCTTGGCAGAAGTGGCGGGATGGAAGTGCGAGGTCTTCCACAGCGCTGGGTAGCGAAAGCAAATTGGAAGGCGACGGCTGAAAACTTTGCTGCTGATCCGTATCATGTGCAAACGACTCACCGCTCCACGGTTGAAATGGGAATTAGTCCGGAAGATCCTCTATATGCTGGCTATGGACATCAAGTGGTGATGAAAAATGCACATGGAATTAATGTGATAACCTCAAAGACAGGAAAAGCAAGAGTACCTTTCCAAGGAATGCCCGAATCTATGTGGCCATTGTTTGAGAAGCATTTAACCCCTGAACAGTTAGATGTTCAATCGAAAGTCACTGTTTTCGTGGGGGGAGTTTATCCAAATCTATCATTTGTAAGTCCCATTCACGGAACGGAAGGTCACTTACATAACTACTTGAACTTTCGAATGTGGAGACCGCTTGGACCAGATAAGGTAGAGGTTTGGTGCTGGTTTTTAATTGATGAGGCAGCACCTGAGGAATATAAAGAAGCTGCCTATCGAGGATATCTAGGTTCATTCGGTCCAAGTGGAACATTAGAACAAGATGATACGGAAACATGGGCCCGAATCGTTGAAGTAAGTAAAGGCTTAATGATGAGAGACAAAAGCTTGAATTACAATAGTGTGAGCAATTATTTAATGGGGTACTCGCACGTGGATCCGGACGAGAATTTCCCTGGACCGGGGACTGCTTATCCAACGACGTATATTGACGCCTTATCAAGAAGGATGCACGAACAGTGGCTTGAGCTGATCTCTAAGGGACTCTTTAAAGAGGAGGTTAATAGATGAATCTAGATGTTCAGAAAATGGTGACACCCGAACTTCACCTTGAGATCACGACGTTACTAAACAGAGAAGCGTATTTCCTTGACAATCGAAAATATAAGGAGTGGTTGGAATTACTCACTGATGACCTCGTATATAGGATGCCTTTGAGAGAAACAGTAGAAGGTGTTGGAGTGGATGATATTTCTAAAGATATGGCTTTCTTTGAAGAAACGAAGGTCTCTCTAACTACTAGAGTAAACCGCTTGTATACGAAATCTGCTTGGGTAGAAAACCCGGCAACTAGGCAGCGACATTTTATAACAAATGTAATCGTAGAGGGAACGGAAAAGGAAGACGAGTACCATGTAAGAAGCTATTTCTTATTTATGAGAAGCAGAGCCTCTACGACTGATATTGAGCAAATGTTTGGGGAGAGAAATGATATTATTCGAAAAGTAAATGGTGTGTGGAAAATTTCCTCACGTACGATTTTCCCAGACCAATCAGTAATCACTACAATGAATATGAGTATGTTTCTTTAGCAAATACTAATTTCCTTAAAAAAATTCATTATTACACAGCCTCCTGATAAAAAGGAGGCATTTTAATTAAATTTTCAAAAAAATACAGATTGTTGCATATAGAGCAACAAGAGCGTTGTTGGTGCTGAGAGTAAGCGTTACCATGTAGTTAATAAAAATAATTTATTATTAGGAGGATACACAGCATGCAGGTAGAAACAAAAGTGAAAGCGATCAATTGCTTACATTTTATTAACGGACAATTTGTTGAATCTCAGAACCATAAAACCTTTGAAAATATCAATCCAGCAACAGAAGAAGTCTTAGGCACAGTGGCAGAAGGAGGAAAAGAGGAGGTAGATTTTGCTGTTCGTGCAGCAAGAAGAGCATTGAATGGCCCGTGGAAAAAGATGACTTTGGTTGAGCGCTCCAAAATCCTTCGTCGCATTGGTGATTTGATTCTTGAAAGGCAAGAAGAATTGGCGATGTTAGAATCATTGGACACGGGGAAGCCATTTTCATTAGCAAACAAAATTGATGTTCCGCGTGCAGCGTATAATTTTCACTTTTTCGCCGATTATATTACGTCTGTTGGAACGGATGCGTATCAACAGGATGACCAAGCGATTCATTATGCTTACCGTCGACCAGTAGGGGTTGTCGGAATTATTAAGCCATGGAATCTCCCATTATTACTTCTCACCTGGAAGCTGGCTCCTTGCCTTGGCATGGGGAACACGGCGGTTATTAAACCGGCAGAATGGACTCCGATGACAGCAACGGTACTTATGGAGATTTGTAAAGAGGCAGGTGTTCCAGATGGAGTCGTAAATCTAGTACACGGTTTTGGTCCAAATTCTGCTGGTGGAGCGATCTCCGAACACCCAGATATTGATGCCATTTCCTTCATAGGGGAACCAAGCACTGGTGCTAGTATTATGAAAGCTGCAGCTGACTCTTTGAAAAAGCTGTCGTATGAGTTAGGCGGGAAAAATCCAAATATCATTTTTGCTGATTCTGATATCGATGAAGTGATTGAGACAACGATTAAATCTAGCTTCATTAATCAAGGGGAAGTTTGCCTTTGTGGCTCTCGCATTTACGTAGAACGACCAATTTACAATGAGTTTATTAATAAATTCGCTGAAAAAGTAAGAGAATTACAAGTGGGTGATCCTCTTGCTGAAGCGACAAATGTAGGTGCGTTAGTTAGTAAGGAACACTACGAGAGAGTAAATAGCTATATCGAGATTGCTCGGAATGATGGAGCGAATATTCTTACAGGTGGTAAGCGACCAGAAGGAATGGAAAAAGGGTATTTCCTAGAGCCAACAATAATAACTGGTCTTGATCGTAATTCTCGTTGTGTTCGTGAAGAAATATTTGGACCCGTTGTAACGGTTATGCCATTTGATATGGAAGAAGAAGTGATCATGCAAGCAAATGATACACATTACGGGTTAAGTGCAACCATCTGGACAAATGATCTACGTCGTGCACACCGAGTTGCTCATCAAATTGAAGCGGGGATTATTTGGGTAAACACATGGTTCCTAAGAGATTTAAGAACTCCATTTGGCGGAATGAAAAATAGTGGAATTGGTAGAACCGGAGGAATGCATAGTCTTGATTTCTACTCTGAATTGTCCAATATTACGATCAAGCTGTAGGAAAGGTGGGAAAGGAAATGTCCATTGTAACAAATAAAATAAAAGAATATGCTGCACTTTTAGCGGATGCTGAAAAGACGGGAGTAGGAACCAATCCCCTTACGATATTAGATCCAAGTCTATCTGTAACGGAAGCTTATCATATACAACTAGAAAATATTCAGATGAAAGTGGAACAAGGACAAAAAATTATTGGGAAGAAAATCGGACTCACCTCACTTGCTATGCAAAAGCTTCTCGGGGTTGATGAACCTGACTATGGTCATTTGCTAGACAGCATGGAAGTAACAAATGGGGGTAGGATTTCGATCGAAAAAGTTTTGCAACCAAAAGTAGAAGCCGAACTCGCCTTTGTTCTAAAAAAGGACTTAATAGGGCCAAATGTAACAACACTCGATGTACTTCAGGCAACGGATTATATTGTACCCGCACTCGAAATTGTTGATAGTAGAGTGAAAGATTGGAAGATTAAGCTTCCTGATACGATTGCAGACAACGCATCTTCCGGTTTTTACGTACTTGGAGAAAGAAAAGCGAAGGTAGACGAAATCAATCTCGAATTGCTTGGTATGGTGCTTTCGAAAAACAATGAAATCGTGAACACCGGAGTGGGAGCTGCCGCTCTTGGAAACCCAGCTACATGTGTTGCTTGGCTAGCAAACAAATTGTCTGAATTTGGTATTCCTCTGAAAGCAGGAGAAATCATTTTATCGGGCGCCCTATCGGCAGCTGCAGATGCACAAGCTGGAGATACATTCTCTGCTAGATTTGCTCATCTTGGGGAAGTAAAAGTTCATTTTTAATAGGAAAGGATGGGTTTTATGGGGAAAGTGAAGGTGGCGATTCTTGGATCAGGAAATATCGGTACAGATCTTATGATAAAGCTTGGGCGGTCAGAGGTTCTAGAGTTAACGACGGTAATTGGAATTGATCCTGATTCTGACGGGTTAAGAAAAGCGAGAGAGCTTGGGTATGAAACGATTGATAGTGGTATAAATGGTTTCTTAGAACGCCCAGAACTGGCCGATATTGTATTTGATGCAACGTCAGCGAAAGCACATATACGGCATGCAAAGCTTTTGCGAGAGGCAGGCAAACAGGTGCTTGATTTAACACCAGCAGCAGTTGGGCCACTTGTTGTCCCGCCCGTAAATATTAAAGAGCATGTGGACGCAGATAATATTAATCTGATTACGTGTGGGGGGCAGGCAACAATTCCAATGGTTCATGCGATTCACTCTGTCCAATCAGTGGAATATGCGGAAATTGTCGCAACGATTTCTAGTAAAAGTGCAGGTCCGGGAACAAGGGCAAATATTGATGAATTTACAGAAACGACAGCCCGTGGAATTGAAAAAATTGGTGGTGCAAGAGTTGGGAAAGCGATCATTATCCTAAATCCAGCCGAGCCTCCGATCATGATGAGAGACACCATCCATGTTTTAGTAAAAGGCGATCAGGTGGATGAAGAGGGGATTACTCGTTCCATCAAAGAAATGGAAAAACAAGTCCAAGAATATGTACCTGGATATAAATTAAGACAGGAACCTATCTTTAACGGAAACCATGTGACTGTATTTATTGAGGTAGAAGGTGCAGGTGACTATTTGCCGAAGTATTCTGGAAATCTGGATATTATGACAGCAGCTGCTGTAAAAGTGGCGGAAGAATGGGCAAAACGTAAAATTTCACAAGCAATTGTATAAAAGAAAGGAGGAGCAAAAATGGAAGCGAAACGTGATGTAATACTGACGGAGGTTGCTTTAAGAGATGGTAGTCATGCGATACGACATCAATTCACAGTGGAGCAGGTCACTCAAGTGGCAAAGGGGTTGGATGAGGCAAATGTTCCTTATATTGAAGTATCACATGGAGATGGATTAGGTGGGTCCTCTTTGCAATATGGATTTTCTCGAACGAATGAAATGGAATTAATTGAAGCAGCGGCTGCAACAGTAAAAAAGGCAAAAATCTCTGTTCTTCTTATTCCTGGAATCGGAACGAAGCAAGAATTAAAGCATGCGGCACAGCTTGGTGCCAAGATGGTGAGAGTGGCGACTCATGTGACAGAGGCCGACGTGGCCCCGCAGCATATTGCTCTTGCGAAAGATTTAGGTCTTGAAACAGTAGGATTCTTGATGATGTCTCATATGGCTCCAACGGAAAAGTTGGTGGAGCAAGCAAAGCTTATGGAGAGTTACGGTGCGGATACAGTTTATGTGGTTGATTCTGCGGGAACTCTTTTACCACATGAAGTGAAGGAGAGAATCCGTGCCCTTCGACAAAGTCTTTCGATTGATATTGGGTTTCATGCCCATAACAACTTATCTTTAGCAGTGGCAAACAGTATTACCGCGATTGAAGAAGGTGCCAGAAGGATTGATGGAAGCATCCGCTGTCTTGGTGCCGGTGCAGGAAACACACAGACCGAAGTACTCGTAGCGGTGCTCGACCGGTTAGGTATCCAAACGGGTGTTGATCTATACAAAATGATGGATGTAGCGGAGGAAAT
Source organism: Robertmurraya sp. (assembly GCF_036676585.1). NCBI lineage: Bacteria > Bacillati > Bacillota > Bacilli > Caryophanales > Bacillaceae > Robertmurraya > Robertmurraya sp. The sequence goes on along the minus strand of NZ_JAKFCQ010000027.1, from coordinate 13,998 downwards.
CGTTGCTCCTATCTTAGAAAAACCACAAGAAATCACAAAAGACGGTTTGGTGCTAGGGTATGCAGGCGTCTATTCTAGCTTTCTATTACACGCTCAGGCAGCAGCACGAAAATTTGGAATTGATTCGCGTGATATTCTCGTTGAGCTTGGAAAAATGAAAGTGGTTGGCGGTCAGGAAGATATGATTCTTGATGTTGCAGCTGAACTTGCCAAAAAACTATAAACGGCGGGATTATAAGGAGGAAATGTAATGGCGACAGTGGAATATAAAGAGATTGCTAAATATTTGATTGCCGGAGAAATAGAGAAACGGGAGGTCGTGAAAGTAACTGAGAATATCAAGCCGGATCTTTCTGTGGAGGAAGGATATCTCGTCCAACAGGAGCTCGTTAAAATTAAGCTAGAAGAAGGGAGAAGAATCGTCGGACCTAAAATGGGCTTAACTAGCAAAGCAAAGATGCAGCAAATGAAAGTAAATGAGCCCATCTATGGATATGTGTTTGATTATATGTTGATTGAAAATGGTGGAAAGGTTCATCTACAGGACATGATTCACCCAAAAGTAGAAGCAGAGATTGCTTTTGTAATTGGAGAGGACATTGAAGGACCAAACGTGACAGCAGCAGAAGTGTTGTCAAAAACAGAATATGTTATTCCAGCTCTTGAACTGATTGACAGTCGGTATGTCAATTTCCAATTTACTTTACCAGATGTAATTGCTGATAATGCTTCCACATCTAGAGTCGTTTTCGGTACATCTTTTCATAAGCCAGACAAATTTGATCTTGATTTATTAGGAGTGACACTTTCTATTAATGGTGAAATAAAGGAACTAGGTGCAGGAGCGGCTGTACTTGGCCACCCAGCGGAAGCGATTGCGATGCTAGCAAATATGCTTTCTCGTAGAGGAGAGAAGGTTCGTAAGGGCGATGTGATTTTATCTGGAGCGATTACCAGTGCCATTTTGCTAGAAAAAGGAGATGTTGTCACCGGCCGGTTCGATGGATTAGGTGAAGTATCTTTCGTAGTGACAGATTAGTTATACAATATGAGAGAGGAGGCATCTTATGCCAATCATTCAAGTTCAAATGATGGAAGGCAGGCCAAAGGAGAAAATCGCAGAAGTGATTCAGAATATTACAAATACAGTTGCTGAAACATTGGACGCTCCAAAAGAGAGTATTCGAGTGTTAGTGACTGAGATTCCGAAAACTCATTGGGGAGTAGCAGGAGTGCCAAAGTCAAAATCGTAAGGACTATTATAGGAGGTTCATTATGACAATTGAGTTATGTACTTTAGTTCCACATGTTCCAAGTATCTGTCATGAAGATGCAGTCCCGGATTTTCAAAGAAACATGGTAGAAGGATTAAAAGAGGTGGCAAAAGATATTGAAAGAATTGCTCCCGATGTCATTGTGTTAGTATCCTGCCATTGGCCATCTACTTTCTTCCATTATGTAGATTGCACACCTGAGCACAAAGGGATTTTAACAGCCTATGAAGCTCCCGATCTAATTAAGGATATTCCATATTATTATCCAGGAGATGCTGATTTGGCAAACCAGCTTGTGCAAGCTGGAGTGAATGCTGGTTTACAAGTACAAGGAGTAAATGATCCCTATTATATTTGGGATTACGGAACAGTTGTCCCACTTAGGTATCTTGTACCGAAAGAAGATATTCCTATCATTAATCTATCAGTTACTCTTGCTGCTAGTATTGAAGAAACATATAAATGGGGTCAAGAGATTGCTAAAGTCTTGCATGCAACCGAAAAAAAGGTCGTTTTTGTATCGAGTGGCGCTTTATCTCATAATTTAGTGCGTGGCCGACATAATAAGCCAACCGTTGCGGAGCACTCTCTAGATAAGCAATTCATCGAGTTCGTAATGAACAAAGACTATCAATCTGCTTACGATATGTTACCTGAATATGCAAGGATGGCAAGAGTTGAGTCTGGTGGACGCCATCTAGCTATGTTGTTTAGCATGCTTCAAAAGGATGATGAGGTTGCATACTTAGCAGATGGGCAATCGTCTGGAAGTTGGAACGTATTACTAACCTTTGATTCCAAAAAGGTCGTAGGCTTGGAAGCAATGGAAGATAGTAAAGCGGTAAAGAAATAAATGTCATTTAATTAGCAGTTGTGAAAGCGTTAACAATAAAAGGAAGGTGATTTTATGCGAACGAAAGTAGGTATCATTGGAGCGGGGCCAGCTGGATTAATGCTGTCCCATCTCCTGCATCTTCAAGGAATTGACTCTATTATTCTTGAAAATCGATCGAAGGAAGAAATTGAGGGTACGATTCGTGCAGGAGTGCTCGAGCAAGGTACAGTTGATTTGCTTAATAGTACAGGAATTGGAAGTAGGATGATGAGAGAAGGGCATATTCACCATGGAATTGAACTTCAGTTTAATGGCCGCAGACATAGAATTGATATGAATGAATTGACCGATGGAAAGAGAATTATGCTTTATCCTCAACATGAGGTGATTAAGGACTTGCTTGAAGCTCGCCTAAAGGCTGGTGGAAAGATCTACTTTAACGTAAAAGATGTTCAGCTCCACGATGTTGAGACGAACTCTCCAACTATTAGCTTCATACAGGAAAATGGGACTGAGGTAGAACAAATTGAATGCGATTTCATTGCAGGCTGTGATGGGTTTCATGGACCAAGCCGCCAAGCGATACCAAAAGAAGAAAGAGTAGAAAAACAAAAAATCTACCCTTTTGGTTGGCTAGGAATTCTTACCGAAACTCCACCAGTACATACAGAACTTATCTACGTTCACCACGACCGAGGCTTTGCACTATTAAGTACTCGTACCCCTAAGATTCAACGCCACTACCTTCAAGTTGATCCAAAAGATGATATTGCGAATTGGTCAGATGACAGAATTTGGTCCGAGCTACATGCAAGGGTGGATACTTCAGATGGATGGAAAATGATTGATGGACCGATTATTCAGAAAAATATTGTTGCAATGAGAAGCTTTGTTTGTGAAACGATGCAGTATGGAAGATTATTTCTAGCTGGTGATTCCGCACATATTGTACCGCCAACTGGTGCAAAGGGGCTGAATCTAGCAGTGGCCGATATTCAAGTATTAGCGAAAGGAATCAGCGAATTTTATCATTCAGGAAACGAAGATACTTTAGAACGTTACTCTTCTATTTGTTTGCAAAGAGTATGGAAAGCCCAGCGATTTTCCTGGTGGATGACAACGATGCTTCATAGAAATGTTGAACAGACTCCGTACGAATATGGAATTCAAATCGCTGAGCTAGACTATGTTACTTCTTCCAAGGCGGCTGCAAGAAGTTTGGCCGAAAATTATGTTGGCTTGCCGATGGAGTTTGAAGGTTTAAAGTTTAATCAGCAAATCCTAAACTAATGTAAAAGACATTTCAAAGGGTGAAGGGGAGTCCATTTAGGAGATGGAATAATAAAAGGGGTGTTAGGCTATGAGTCAAGAGAAACAATCATTTTTTCGATATGAAAATGGTATATTATTCGTTTTGTTTTTGGTTTTTGGCTTGGTATTTATGGATCGGCTTAGCATTATCTACTTATTCCCTTTTGTCGCACCGGAGTTAGGTCTGAATAACACGCAAATGGGGATGATTGTTGGAGCGACCTCTATTGCTTGGGGATTTTCAACTTTATTATTTGCTAGTTTATCTGACTTTCTTGGAAAAAAGAAAAAGACCTTAATTGTTTTTATTCTTATCTTTTCTGCGGCAACCTTTACTTCTGGACTTGTTGGAGGACTTGGCTCCCTCATCCTTGTTAGACTATTAATGGGAGCATCTGAGGGGCCGGTTATTCCATTAGTTCAGTCTTCGATCATGGCAGAATCTACTCCTAAACGAAGAGGATTTAACATGGGCTTTATTCAAAGCTCTGGACCGCTACTAGGAAATGCGATTGCGCCTGTCCTGGTCGTGGCCATTGCAGCGGCGACGAATTGGCGCTATTCCTTCTTTGCTCTTGCAATTCCTGGCGTAATTCTTGCAATCATATTAATGTTTTATATGAGGGAGCCACTCTTACATTCATCTGGAAAAAGTGGAGAAAAGCAGGAAAAACCAACCTTTAGTGAATATAAAAGTGTTTTTAAAACAAGAAACGTATGGGTAGGTATGCTGATAGCTATTTTTTACATGATGTATTTATTGGTGTTCACTAGCTTTATGCCATTATTCTTATCAGGAGTTTCTGGATACAGTGAAGCACAATACGGAATTGTTTTAGGTGTTTTAGGAATTGCCATGTTCTTTTGGCAGTTATTTATTCCGTTTTTATCCGATAAGGTAGGGCGTAAAGCGGTCATCACGCCTGTGACGTTTATAGCTATTTTCCTACCGTTAGCCATTGCTAATTTTCATAGTAATTTCGCCTTACTAGCTATTTCTGTTTTCATACTAGCTATCGGATTCGGAGGTCAGCCGCTTTATCTAGCCATTATTCCCTCTGAGTCAGTACCAAGAACGTTTGCGGCCACTGCGATAGCAGTTATTGTTTTAACTGGAGAGATTATTGGAGGCACTTTAGGCCCGATCGTTGCGGGAGTTTTAGCAGACAAATACAGTTTGTACGCCCCGTTATGGCTTGCCAGTGGAGCTGCTCTAATATTCTTCCTATTATCATTTGCCTTAAAGGAAACAGCTCCTGTTAAAGTGTCGGGTGATAAAGAAACGTCTATGAACGAGGTAAATGTAAACATTTAATAAAACCTATTATAATAGGTCGTGATCCAATTAGATCACGGCTTTTTCTTTTGGGAAAGAGAGAAAGAGTTTACTTTAAAAATAATGTTGGAAATTGTTGATGGAAAAGTTGAAAAAGATTCTATGGTTTTGTTGACAACACTGAATATTTGAACTATTCTAAATTTAACAAAGTTGTAATCGCTTTCAAAGGATCCTGCAATCAAATCCTATCAATCACCTATTTATTACTTCTTCTACAGATTTTGAATTTCCTACTTACTAAAAATGGTATATACCAAATATGCTTTCGAAAAGCAAAGGACAGTGAATTGGATTTTACTATATAATGTAAATAGAACTAGCAAAGTATTTAACCATTTGAAGCAGGTGAGGAAATGTATAAAGGGGAAGAAGAAACACCTTTTTATCAACAGTTAAAAGACAAAATCATTGATGATATTGAATGCGGGAAACTAAAGCATGGAGATAAGCTCCCATCTGAGAGGGAATTAGCTGAACAATATGGAATCAGCCGGATGACAGCAAGACATACTCTTTCCATATTAGAAAGAGAAGGAGTAGTGGAAAGAAGAGTTGGTGCAGGAACCTTTATTTCTAATTATAAAATTGAAATGGATTTTATTACTTTTAATAGCTTTACAAGGACGATGTTGGGCAAGGGGTTAACACCAAGTACCCAAGTGCTTTCTATTAAAAAGAGTCCAGCAAAACCAGGTATTGCTAATAAGCTACATATCCCAGTTGGTGAAGAAATTGTTATCATTAAGCGTTTGCGAAATGTGAATGGAATCCCTATTTCTATTGAAGAATCCTTTATTCCTTATAAATATTGTCCAGGCATTGATCACCGAATTACAAACAATCATTCGCTTTATCAAATGTTAGAAAGCGAATATGGTATTACGTTAGTAAAGGCCAAAGAATATATGAAGGTGAAACTAGCAGAAGAAAGTGACAGTAAATTGCTTAGAATTCGATCCGAGAGTCCATGTGTATTACGTGAAGCTGTTGCCTACGATGACCAGGGCCAATCAATCGAATTTTCAACATCACTAACTAGAAGTGACATTGTTAGATTTTATTCCGAGTTACATCTGAAATGACGTTCATTTCAGGTTAGCAAAAATGGTATATACCATTAAAAGGTAAGGGGAGGGGAAAGTAATGAGAGTCATTGGGGTTGGAGATAATGTGGTGGATAAGTATATGTATAAGAGAATCATGTATCCAGGAGGAAATGCACTTAACTTAAGCGTCTATGCTAAGCAACTAGGAGTAGATGCAGCATATTTAGGTGTTTTTGGAGATGATAAAGCTGCAAGTCATATCATTGAAACGCTAAACCATTTGAAGATCGATATTTCCCATTGTCGGCAGCATCCTGGAGAAAATGGCTTTGCTGCGGTCGATCTTGTGGATGGGGACAGAGTATTTATCGGAGGGAATGATGGAGGTGTGCAAAATACTCATCCTATCATTCTCACACAAGAAGATTTGGATTATATACAAACATTTGAATTAGCACATAGCAGCATCTATAGCGCAATGGAAGGAGAACTACACAAGTTAAAGGCAGCTGGTATTCTTGTTTCCTTCGATTTTTCGACCGATTATAATGAAAGCGTTTTAAAAGGCGTTTGCCCTCATGTAGATATTAGTCTTCTCTCGTGTGGTCAATTACAAACAGATGAAGTAAAAGATCTGTTAACTTTCGTGTGTTCCTTAGGAAGTTCGATGGCTATTGGGACGATGGGTTCTAGAGGAGCAATGGTGTTTAACGGGACAAACTTTTTTGAACAGAAGCCCCATTATGTCAAACCAGTGGATACTCTTGGCGCAGGAGATTCTTTTTTCACGGCTTTTATCCTTGAGTACTTAATAGGGAAGAAGATAAAGGTGAATGAGGATCAGTTGATCAAACAAAGCCTTGAAGCAGGAGCGAAATTTGCCGCTCAGACATGCTTAGTAGACGGGGCATTTGGGTTTGGTATTGAATTCTAAATTCTTTTTAAAAGGATTTAAGAATCATAGATAGATAAGAATACGGGGGTGGTGTGGTTTTGGAAGGCTAAAACCTTTAAGATTTTATGCTTAAAACTATAAGGAGGGTCAATGAATGAGAACAAAAATATTAATTGTATTTATGCTTATGTTGGCATTGGTCATTACGGGTTGTTCCAGTTCTACCTCATCAAATGAAGATGAATCGGATAAGATTGTCTTAAAATTTTTGCATAAATGGCCTCAACCAGAATACGCCCCTTATTTTGAAGAAGTTGTAAAAGAATTCGAAAGTCAAAATCCAGATATTAAAATCAAGATGGAAGCCATCGCTGACGAACCGATCAAAGATAAACTTCGCGTTATTCTTGGGGGAAGCGAGGTTCCAGACATTATGTTCTCTTGGTCAGGTGAATTTGCTAGGAAATTTGTTCGAGCCGATGCAGCCTTAGATCTTACCCCGTATTTGGAAGAAGACGCAGCCTGGAAAGATAGTTTTATTCCGGCTTCCCTGCAACCATTTTCTTCTGATGGGAAAAATTACGGAATTCCTCTAAGATTCAATGGAAAGTTCTTTGTTTATAATAAGGAGATTTTTGATAAGCATGGTCTACAAGCACCTAAAACATGGGATGAATTCTTAAATGTTCTCGACACCTTAAAAGAAGAAGGCGAAACACCACTCATGTTAGGAAATGAAAGCCCTTGGGCAGCTATTCACTACTTAACGGGACTGAACCAAAAGATGGTGGATCAGGAAGTTCGAATGAACGATTATAATCCTCGTTCAGGAGAGTTCACAGATTCAGGCTACGTAAAAGCGATGGAACTGCTAGCAGAATTGAACGAAAAAGGCTATTTTATGGAAAACGTAAATTCTAGTTCCCACGATATGGTAAAGCAAATGTTCTTTGCAGGAAAAGGGGCTATTTTCTACGTGGAATTGGAAGAATTTCAAGATGTTGAAAACGCCTTGAAAGGGAACTGGGGATTTTTCCCGATGCCTGCTATAGCTGATGGAGATGGAAGTCGAAATTATATTACTGGTGCTCCAGATGGATTTATTGTTTCTTCAAAGTCTAAACATCCAAAAGAAGCAGTGGAGTTTTTAAAGTTTTTAACAAGTAAAGAAAATTCGTTAAAACTTGTGAAGGATATTGGTTGGCCGAGTCCAATTGAAGGAGCTACGAACCCAGACACTGCTCTAAAGCAAGTGGCAGAAGGTGTGGATTACATGAAGCAAGCGGAAGGAATGGCTGAGTGGCTGGATACAGATGTTCATGCGAAAGTGGCAGACGTGTATTTATCAAACATTCAACTACTTCTCGATGGCTCCAAATCTCCAGAAGAGATTATTAAAGAAGTTCAAGCTGTAGCTAAACAAGTGCAGAGTGAAGTGGAATAAATAGAACAGGGCAGGTAGTCAATCTGATTACTTGCCCCCTCATAGGAGGGAGAAGGATGAAAGAAACATATAGAAACGGCCGAACGGCATTCCTTTTTATTTTGCCAGCACTCCTTCTAATCCTGTTTATTGTATTTCTGCCGATTGTACTTAATTTATACAACAGTTTTTTTAGGTGGAATTCCTTTGAGGCAGGAAAAACGTTCGTCGGCTTCGAGTACTACGTAAGGCTTTTTAAAGATCCAGTGTTTTTTACCGCATTGAAAAATAATTCCCTTTACGCGATTATTTCATTGATCTGTCAGGTCGGTGGGGGAATTATAATAGCCGCCATTTTAGAAGATAAGCTGATTAGAAGGTTTCAACCTTTTTTTAGAACTGTGTTTTTTATTCCTTCTGTTATATCCATTGCCGTGGTCGGGTTAATGTGGCAGCTGATCTATAATCCGGAAATCGGTTTAGTGAATGGTGTGTTAAATGCCATTGGACAATCGGAGTGGGCTCATTCCTGGTTAGGAGATAGTAAAACAGCCATATATGCTGTGGTTGCCGTGTCGCAGTGGCAATATACAGGATATATGACCATGCTTTTTCTTATTGCCATGCAGAAAATCCCGATGGAATATTATGAGGCCGCGATGATTGATGGTGCTTCAAAGATTAACTCGTTTTTTCATATAACATTACCACAAATAAAGGAAATGATTTTGGTTGGTAGCGTCATTACGGTAATTGGAGCTTTCAAGGTTTTTGATGAGGTGTATGTGATGACGTTCGGTGGACCGGGAAGATCAACAGAGGTTCTTGGAACGATGTTGTACCGTTCAGCTTTTCGTAACGATGAAATGGGCTATGCATCCACGATCGGGACGATTATTTTTATCATCACCCTGACCCTATCCCTCATCCAAATGAAGCTGGGAAAATCGGGACAGGAGGTGGAATAAACGAATGATAATCATAAAAAATAGAATCTTTCAAGTGATCATTTTGGTGTGGTTTAGTTTGTTTTCCTTAGTGATTATCTATCCAATTATTTGGCTAGCCTTAAGCGGATTAAAAACAAATAGTGATTTCTTTTTAAACACCTGGTCACTTCCTGAGGAATGGGTATGGGAGAATTATATAGCTGCATGGGATGCGGGTATCGGAAAGTACTTTTTTAATAGTGTGTTTATTACTGTGGTTTCGGTCATTACCGTATTACTGTTTGGGTCAATGGCAGCTTATGGCTTAAGTAGATTTCGCTTTAAAGGACAGAATATTTTATTAATCATTATTTTAAGTGGCTTAATGCTTGCGCCACAAGTCAGTCTGATTCCTCTATACAAGCTGCTACAAGGAGTTGGACTTTATAATACGTATGGAGCGTTAATCATTCCATATGTTGCCTTCCAACTGCCATTTGCTATTTTTTTAATGAGATCGTATTTTTTATCGATTCCTAAAGAGCTTGAAGAGGCAGCTATTATTGATGGGTGTAATCGATGGAAAGTGTACTGGAATATCGTTATACCAATGGGAAAACCAATTATTGCTTCTTGTGCTCTTTTAACTGCCATGAATGTTTGGAATGAGTTCATGTTCGCGTTGGTTTTTATTGAGGATTCAAGTCTTAGAACCATTCCAGTAGGTTTGATGAATTTAAGAAGTCAATTAAATACTAACTTCGGAATTCAGTTGGCGGGATTAGCTATTTCTGCCCTACCGATGATTATCGCGTATATTATCTTTCAAAAACAATTTGTCCGTGGGATATCGGCAGGTGGTGTGAAAGGATAAAATATATAAGTGTCTATATTGGTATTTTTTACTAATATAGACGAATATAAATGGTATATACCATTAGGAGGGGAGTAAATGAAGAAAATTTCCAGAAAACAGATCACGGGTATGAACTTCCATTATCTACATTATCCATTTGAATACTTTTTGGATGCTATGGTGAAGTTTGAATTGCAGCAAATTGAAGTATGGGGAGCATCTCCGCATATGTATGTCGAGGATCTGTCATTACAGGATATTCGTAGAATCAGAGGGGAAATTCATCAACGAGAATTAACAGTTGTATGTTTTACTCCAGAACAATGTATGTATCCAATCAATCTAGCTGCAAAAGAACCAAAAATTAGAGAGAGAAGTATCCGTTATTTTCAAAAGTCAATTGATGCGGCAGTGGAATTAGAAAGTCCTATGGTTTTAGTAACTGCTGGCTGGGGATACCGAAATGAAAGCAATGAAGTGGCATTAAATAGATCAAAAGCCTCTCTAGACATTCTCTCAAACTATGCTGAAAAAGAAGGAATCGTTTTAGCGTTAGAGCCATTGCAAAAAGTGGAGTCGAATATTGTAAATACATTACCTGATTTAACAGAACTTCTTAATGAGGTTTCTTCTCCTTATTTAAAAGGGATGGTTGATACTATCCCTATGTCCGTTGAAGGGGAGAACTTAGCAACCTATTTTGAACAGTTGGAACTCGCGCATATTCATTTTATTGATGGAAAACCAGCCGGGCATTTAGCCTGGGGAGATGGGGATCTTCCATTAGAAAGCTATATTCAATCACTGGTCCAGTACGATTACCAAGGTGCGCTTACTCTCGAATTTACTTCAACAGAGTATTTGCTGAATCCAAACGAAGCAATTGAGAAATCTCTTAAAACGTTAGCTCCTTATATAAACTAATTATTTCATAAAAAATGTGGAGGGATTGTCATGTTAAAATTTGATTCAAATCTATTTTTACAGTTAGTTGGAGAGGAAGGAATGGCAAAGAAAGGTGAAATCGAAAGAATCGTAGATGAAATTTCAAATAAGGGTTTTAAAAACATCTTTTTGATTGGATCTGGTGGAACGGTTGCGATGATGTATCCTTATGAGTATATTTTTAAATCGAACTCGAGTTTGGATGTTCATGCAGAGATTGCAGCTGAGCTAATTGTCATGAACAATCGTCATTTAACAAAGGACTCTGTTTGCATATTTGCTTCTGTCACTGGTACAACAAAAGAAACCGTAGCGGCAGCAGAGTTCTGTAAAGAAAAAGGGGCGACGACCATCGGTTTAGTAGCCATCCCGGATACTCCTTTAGCTAATGCTGTGGATTACTGCATTTCGACAGGTAGGGAAAAGCATTCCTTTGATACGTTCTTCGTTCACCTCCAATTGCTTACTGCTCGTTTCATTTATAATCATGGAGAATTCCCTGACTATGAACAATTTACAAAAGAGTTAGCACTTCTTCCACAAGGAATTGTTCACGCTGTTGAAGCGTTTGACCCTCGTGCAGAGCAATTTGCCATTAAACACAAAGATACCGGATACCATATGTTAGTTGGAGCAGGGAATCTATGGGGAAATACTTACTCTTATGCTATGTGTATCTTGGAAGAAATGCAGTGGATTAAATCAAAATCGATTCATGCGGCAGAGTTTTTCCACGGGACATTAGAGCTGGTGGAGGAAGATACAAGTGTCATCTTGTTTAAGGGTGAAGATGAAACACGGCCGCTGGTAGATCGAGTAGAAAGATTTGCTGAAAAAATAACAAAAGAATTATTTATCATTGATACAAAGGATTATCCGTTAGAAGGTATTAGTGAAAAGTTTCGAAAGTTTTTTGCTGTCAATGTAAACTGGGCATTAACTGGTCAGATTAGTGTGTATCTGGAAAGGGAAAGAAACCATCCTTTAGAGCTAAGAAGATATTACCGTAAAATGGAGTACTAAGGGGGGGAAGCCATGTTTAACTTTGACAGAGACAGGTTTTTACGTATTCAAAATGGGGCTATCGGTTTAAAAGACGAATTAGACGTAGTGATAGATGAATTAGTCACAAAAGGAATAAAAAATGTATTCTTTGTTGGTACAGGTGGAGCTGCCATCTTAATGTATGCTGCAGAATACATTTTGAAGAATCACTCAACTTTACCGGTTTTTACAGAAATATCTTCTGAATTAATGGTTATGGATCATCAGCATTTAAATGAGCATTCCTTAGTTATTCTGCCATCCTTGTCAGGAACAACAAAAGAAACGGTGGAAGCTGCGAAATTTTGTAAAGAGAAGGGTGCCACCACAATTGGTTTAGTGGGTCATGCGAAAACACCGCTTACTGTAGTAACAGATTATTCTTTTATCAATTTTGCAGAGGATGACACATCTTGTGAATCATTCTACCTCCAATCGTTCCTCATCGCTTTTCGGTTAATGTATAAGAGACAGGAGTTCCCTGAATATCATCAATGGATGGAAGAGCTGAAAATGTTACCAGAAGCTTTATTGAAGGTGAAGGAAGCTTCGGAAAATCGGGCAAAAGAGTTTGCACAAAAGCATAAAGACACTCCGTATCATATCCTTTCTGGAGCGGGAATTGATTGGGGGCAAACCTACTATTATGCCATGTGTATTTTAGAAGAAATGCAGTGGATTAAGACTCGGCCCGTTCACGCCTCTGATTTCTTCCATGGAACACTTGAGTTAGTAGAAGAAGATACAAGTATCCTATTGTTAAAAGGAGAAGGAAGAGTACGTTCTCTGACGGAAAGAGTGGAACGCTTTGCGAACCACTTTTCAAAGGAATTAACCGTGTTTGATACGAAAGATTATCCACTCGAAGGAATATCAGAGCCATTTAGACCGTTTTTATCGCCTATCATATTAGCTACTCTATTAGAAAGAATCAGCTGTCATTTGGAAGAAGTAAGAAACCATCCTCTCACGACAAGAAGATACTATAAAAAAGTTCCTTTCTAACTATCCTAAAACTGTAGGCATTCCTTGTGTCTACAGTTTTTTATTATTCATATTTCTTTATCTTATCGAAAAATTCTGTTAAAATCACTTATTAAAGCTAGAAAGTAAAAAATGTAAGGGGTTAATCGATGTTAAATTCAGATTTGGATACACGCTTAGAACCAAAAATTAAGGAATTATATCAATTACATAAGGAACGGTCGGCTAATATTGACTGGAGTTACCATGAATTTATACCGTGGGACAAGGCGATGTCCTTTAAGAGAGTTCCTTGGGATAAAAGTCAAGTCACTCTTCCTGAAGCCGTTATTGTAGCGATTGAGACAGCATTACTAACAGAAGTGAATTTGCCTTGGTATACATCTCATTTGGATTATACTTTTAAAAACTCTATGGAAGTCATTAATGATTTTGTTCGCACATGGACGGCAGAGGAAGACCAACACTCTAGTTTACTTGAAACCTATTTATTGGTGACTCGTAACGTAGATCCGAAACGGTTACATGAACTAAGAAAGCGAATGGTTGAAAGTGGTTGGTTCCCTGACTTCACTAACCCATTAGCAACGATGGCTTATACTTCTTTGCAAGAGTTAGCTACTCTAGTTTTTTATAATAATGTCGCAAAAATTGCTAGTCCTCACGATAAAGATTTGGCAACTTTGCTAAGAAGACTAGCTAAAGACGAAGCTCTTCATTATGCGTTCTATCGTGATACGGTGAAAGCACATCTGGAACTTGATCCTAATTTCCTTGTATTTTTCGAAGATGTAATTATCAATTTTTCTATGCCAGGTGCCGTTATGCCAGATTTTAATGAGAGAATGAAAACAATAGCGCTAGAAGCGAATTACGGTCCATTACAGTATTTTGATCAAGTATTAGACGTGGTTGTAACGTATTGGGATATTGAAAACCTTCAGCCTACTACTGAGGAAGCAAAACAATCACAAGCAAATATTATGAAATATCATGGGCGTTTAAAGAGAATTAAAGAACGTCAATTAGCGAAAAAATAAAAGCAAGAGGTAAGGAAGGATCATGTCATGACAACACAATGCGAGATATGTAAAAAGGAAACGAAGGAAAGAGTAAG